>DMUD01000056.1:1002-4789 GCA_003476475.1 Cytophagales bacterium
ACCGCAGGCATTGCCAAAATGATTAAGAAGTTGGGCGATGATGAAGTGCGTTTCAATCTAGCACTTTCTTTACACGCTGCCAACGACGAAAAACGAAACCGAATAATGCCCATAAATGAAACCAATACTTTGGAAGCGCTAGCCGAAGCATTAAATTATTTTTATGAGAAGACGGGCAATGACATTACTTTCGAATACATCGTATTCAAAAATTTCAATGATTCGCTAGTAGATGCTCGTGAACTAGCCGAGTTTGCAAAAAGAGTACCCGCCAAAATAAATATCATTCAGTACAACCCAATTGCCGAGGCCGAATATCAAAATGCCGATCCCGTCAGTTTGCAGGAGTTTCAGTCCTATTTGGAACGAAAAGATTTGGTAGTCAATGTTCGCCGTAGTAGAGGCAAAGACATAGACGCTGCCTGTGGTCAGTTGGCCAACAAGACGAAACCGATAGTTGATTAAATAGATACAAACTTTTTCATTTATTTTAGGCTATAATTTCTATTTTTAATTATTTTTTTTCAATTGAGTAAGTGTTGCTTCTTTTTGTAAATGAGGCAATGAATTCCCATTTACGCTATTAATTGAAATTGCCTTTTGGCAATAGCTTCGAACTGAGCAAATTATTTTTGTGCTGCATACATGAAAAAATAGGCCTTGCGATTTCCTACATCTTGCAATGCATATAATTTATTTTATATTAAAATAGTAAAAAAATATGGGGCTGTAACAATAATTGGAAAAGTGCATTTGAAAAATAAAATAGATACTAGTATGTATTTGTCAAATTTGAAACCAACCCATTTCATTTGTTTTACTAAATCGAAAATTATGTAGGACTACATTCTATTTCCTATTATGAAGGAAGGTTAAAAAAAGGATTTTTAATTTTACAATAATTAAAGATAAAATATTCAAACACAAAGCGATACATTTTCTTTGATTCTTTCGGATAGAAGTGAAGAAAATTATTTTGTTTCTATTTTTGCTAAATTGCATAAAAAAGATAAGATGAAAATCAGCCCGTTGGAAATTAGGCAGAAAGCGTTTGAAAAAACATTTCGCGGTTACGACAAAGAAGAAGTAGATGCCTTTTTGTTGTCGTTGTCTCAAGAATGGGAACGCGTTATGGAAGAGTCCAAAGAACTGAAATCAAAGCTTACATATTCCGAGGCCGAGGTCCAAAAGATGCGTGAAGTAGAAACTAGTCTGTTCAAGACATTGAAAACAGCCGAAGACACTGCTACCAATTTGGTTGAACAGGCAAACCGTACTGCCGAGCAGTTGATTAAAGAATCCAGAATGAATGCCGAATCTATGTTGAACGAAGCAAGAACCCATTCGCATAATATGATAGAAGAGGCTGAAGAAAAAGCAAAGAACATTCTTTTTCAAGCGCAGGGCAAGTTGAACGAAATTGCGACAGAGTTTGAGAATATTGAAAAACAAAAGCAAAATTCATTGCAGGAATTGCGCCAGTTTGCAAACGAACTTTTGGAAAAGGCGGGCAACTATTCAGCTGCCTCTCCTTTTCCCGATTATATAAAAACTTTAGAAGCAGAAGAAGAAGCCGTAACAGCCCCTGTTTTATCTTTTGAAAACAAAACGACGAATTTTGACGCTACAGAAGAGAAGATTTCTCCCAATGTAGTGGTTGAAGAAGAAGAAAATATTTTAGAATTGCCAAAAGTCGCATTGGCAAAAGTCGCCACAACAGAACCAAAGAGTGAATCGTTTTTTGACCAAATCTAATGGAGAAATTTACAGTTTCACTTAATGGAATTGAGCTTTACGGGTATCATGGGCTATATCCAGGTGAAAAAGAACTTGGGTCGAAATACAAAATCGAGCTTTCTTTCGATTTTGTACCAACAAAAAAAAGTGAATTAAACTTGGAGGATACTATTGATTACAAAAAAGCATACGACATCGTCGTGTCTGTTTTCGAAGTCCCCACCTTGTTGCTGGAAAATATTTGTATAAGTACCGCAACCAAACTTAAAAAAGCATTTCCGAATGCAATTTCTATTCATGTTTCGGTTTCCAAGCTTTCGCCGCCTTTGGGTGGAATATGTGAGGCTGCAAAAGTGCAGTACACCTTGAAATAGTGCGTCAGATTGCCTCTATCTCGCTAATATTGAATGGAATACCTAAGATTTCGCTGAAATTTTCACCAGCTTCTAGCATTTCTTCGTCGTTTTTCTCGTAGTGCCAATTGAAAACCACATTGTTTCCCATGTTGTAAATATTGGCAAACTTTTCTAGTACATCCAATATACATTTGGCCGAACTGGTGTTGAAATATTTGAATTCAATGTTTAAGATAGTGGATTCAAGCGGCGATTTTCCATATCTTTCTACCCAATCTAGCACTGGTTTGTAAAATTCGAGTGAGTTTTCAGAACAAGACATGCCCTTTAAAAACATTACTCCTGTTTTGTTGTCAAAATGTACCAATGGGGTTTTGGCCTTGGGTTCTAAAAGTAACTGTTCCATTGATTGACGGTTATGCGATAGGTTTAGGTATGTTTAAGTTAAAAGCAAAGAATTCATACTTGTCGTCGATGGCGTCTATTTTGTATTTTAGCTTACCTGCTTTTTTCGCCATATCCACGAAACCTAGGCCACCCGTGCCTTTTTCTGAATAATTTTTATTTCTTAATATTTTATTGTAAAGCTCTTTTATTTCTTGTTCCGATAACGAATTTATTTCGTCGAGCCAATTTTTAAGGTTTTCCATTTTTTCCTTCGCCACAAAATTGCCAGTGGTGATGTGATACCCTTTCTCGTCTGAATCGATATTGAAAAGGGTAGATTGCTGGTCGAAATGCGGGCTATAGTCTTCTTCGTTTATCTTCTCCACGTGGAAACACAAATTTTGTAAGCATTCCAACATAACGCCATACACTTTTTTCTTAATGACAAGATTGCTTTCAATTTGATCCAATCGGTTGGATATAATGGCCACAATAGAGTCTATGAGTTCGAAAGTGAGTGTGCCTTTGAAAGTTAAAGAGATGCTGTTGTGTTGCATCTTTTTGTGGATATCCATTAAATCGACCTCCATTAACCTGAATCTTGAAACAGTTAACAATTTAAAAAGTTGCAATAAAGCAATAGAACAAAATTGAAGTAATTTTACTTACGAAACTATACAGACAAAGTTACTTTTCTAAACAAATGACTAAGTTTTTTGCTTTTTCTTCTTGGCTGCTGGAAACAAGATGTTGTTCAGTATAAGTCTATAACCCGCTGAATTTGGAAAAAGATTCAAATCGGTAGGTTCTTCTGTAACAAAATGTTCGTAGTCTTCGGGGTCGTGGCCACCATAATACGTCCAAGTTCCTTTGCCGATTGTGCCATGTATGTAACGGGCTTCACCCTCGGTCTTGTTTTCGCCCATTATGGTCACTTCGTTTTTTATTAAATTTTTGTTAAAAGCGGTTGTTTGCCCCATAAACCCTTTCACGGTGTTCTCGTGGCACTGGGTGAGCATGCATGGAATGGGATCCCATTTGGCTGAAAAACTGAACAAGGTAAAATAGTCATTCCTTTCTTCTACTTTTTTGGCTTGGTTGTTCGGACGGCTATCAATATTAGAATATTCATATTCATAAGGATTAGATACCAATTTGAAATTTTTGAAAGCAAATGTTTCGATAGAATCCAGCTTGTTTAGAGCACCAGGGTCGGCGGGGTCGCCGTCAAACATAGGTTCGCATATATCAGTATTGGCCGCAGCCAAAGCTATGTCATAGGTATCGGTAGCCGAAAAAGTAGAAGA
>DMUD01000023.1:0-4458 GCA_003476475.1 Cytophagales bacterium
GGTTTGTCGGTGCGCCAACAATGTGGATAGGTGTGCTCGTATTTCTCTACTTTAAATGCTTTGTTTTCAAGTTTCAGTTTGATGCCAATACGGTCATCGACGGCTATATATTTGTCCACTTTCTGGACTATCCCATTTTCAATAAGGTATTTTTCTTGTTTTTGGCGTTCGGCTTCTTTTTCTTCTTCGTTCAAGTAACTTTCTTTCACGTATTCCCCGTCAAAACCAAACTTCGTATCCGCCACTTCTTTCACAAAACGCCCTTGTCTGTCAACCAAGGGTACCTCGTCGCCCAGTTCATTTTTGACCGTAATGGCAGGAATACCTGCTTGTTTTGCCACTCTAAAGTCGTCAGCACCAAAAGTAGGGGCAATGTGTACGATGCCTGTACCGTCTTCGGTGCTTACAAAGTCGCCTGGAATGACCTTAAATGCTGGTTTTTCGGGTTTTACATAGGGCAAAAGTTGCTCATATTCGATACCAAGTAGGTTTTTGCCTTTGGCTTCACCAATGATTTCAAAAGGAATAAGTTTGTCGCCTGCTTTGTAACTTTCGTATGCTATTTCTTTAGCTTTTTCTGAAAAAAACTTTCCCAATAAATCTTTTGCCAAAATAACGATGATAGGCAAATGCGTATAGGGATTGTAGGTTTTGACCAAAACATACATAATGTTTTCACCCACCGCTAATGCTGAATTGGAAGGAAGTGTCCAAGGGGTCGTCGTCCAAGCGAGGAAATAGTAGTTCAGTGTTGAGAGTTCAGTGTTGAGAGAGAATATACTCTGAACCTTCGACTCTGAAATTTGTGAGACCTTAAATTGAGCGACAATAGTGGTATCTCGCACTTCTTTATAAGTGCCAGGTTGGTTCAGCTCGTGAGAACTAAGCCCCGTGCCAGCGGCAGGGGAGTAGGGTTGTATAGTATAGCCTTTGTACAACAAGTCTTTTTTGTACAGCTCTTTTAGCAGCCACCAGCACGATTCTATGTATTTGTTTTCATAAGTTATATATGGATTTTCCAAATCAACCCAGTAGCCCATTTTGCGTGTCAGGTCGTCCCACTGGTCTTTGTACTTCATTACCGTTTCGCGGCACTTTTGGTTGTATTCTTCAATCGAAATTTTCTTTCCGATGTCTTCTTTTGTGATACCCAGTTCCTTTTCTACCTGCAATTCTACTGGCAAACCATGGGTGTCCCATCCGCCTTTACGTTTCACTTGGAAACCTTGCATGGTTTTGTAACGACAGAAAATGTCCTTGATCGTACGTGCCATCACGTGATGGATGCCTGGTGTTCCGTTGGCTGAAGGGGGACCTTCGAAGAAAGTAAAAGAAGGGGCGCCCTGGCGCTCCTCAACCGATTTTTCGAAGACACTGTTTTCTTCCCAAAATTTCAGCATGTCGGCTGCTATTTGTGGGAAGTTGGAAGATTTGTATTCTGGGTAACTCATTGGAAATGTAAGAATTAATGAGTTGATGAATTCATGTTAGCAAGAATAATTAGCCATCATAAATTCATCAATTCCTGAAATCATAAATTTACTATACGTTGAAACGGTAGTGCATTACATCACCATCTCCTACCACATATTCTTTGCCTTCGATGGAAAGTTTGCCCGCTTCTTTGCATGCCTGCTCGGACCCATACTGCACAAAATCGGCATATTTGATTACCTCGGCTTTGATAAAGCCTCGCTCAAAATCGGTATGGATAACGCCAGCTGCCGCAGGGGCTTTCCAACCTTTGGTGATGGTCCATGCACGCACTTCTTGTACGCCTGCAGTAAAGTAGGTATAAAGATTTAACAAGCTGTAAGCAGCTTTAATGAGTTTATCTAAACCTGATTCTTTCAAACCATACTCGTCCAAGAACATTTGACGATCTTCTGAGTCTGTGATTTCTGCAATTTGCGATTCCAAAGCAGCACAAATTATCACGACTTCAGCACCTTCACCTTTCACTGATTCCCTTAATTCATCCACCCATTTGTTGCCCGTGTTGATTTCGGTTTCAGAAACGTTGGCAGCATAGATAACTGGCTTTGCAGTAAGTAAATGCAAGTCGTACACTGCTTTTTTGTCTTCTGGTTCCACTGGGATGTTTCGTGCGTTTTTACCTGCCTCTAAGTGGGTTTTATACAGTTTAAGTATCTCTAGTTCTTTCTTCGCCACTGCATCGCCAGCTTTTGCCGCGCGCTCGGTCTTGGCTATTTTTTTATCTACCGATTCCAAATCTTTCAATTGCAGTTCGGTATCGATGATTTCTTTGTCTGTAACTGGGCTTACTTTACCGTTTACATGCACTATGTTTGGGTCGTCGAAACAGCGAATGACATGCGTAATGGCATCTACTTCGCGAATGTTGGCCAAAAATTGATTTCCAAGCCCCTCCCCTTTACTTGCTCCCGCGACCAAGCCTGCGATGTCCACAAATTCGATAACAGTGGGTACTACTTTTTGGGGTTTTACCAGTTCAGCCAGTTTGTCCAAACGCTCGTCGGGAACGGTAACTACGCCCACATTGGGCTCGATAGTGCAAAAAGGATAGTTGGCAGCTTCAGCCTTGCCTGTTGAAATAGCATTGAATAAAGTTGATTTGCCCACGTTGGGCAAGCCAACAATGCCTACTTGAAGTCCCATGAAAATGTTTTTGGTTAAAGGACTGCAAATTTAGCACGATAAGGTGGGAATAAAAACTACAGTTTAGCCTGAAGCAATGAATTGGCGATTTTTAAATGAATAAATGTTCTTTGTTTGGGATATTATTTTGAAGATGACATTAACTATGGAGGCAATCGCAACTTTCTAATCCAACATAGTGACTAATAGCACTTGAGCTTGGGAGGGGGAAACCTGTGGACATGCCCTACCAAAATAAAAGGATTGAGATAGTGACTTGGCTTCACCCAAATTATTAGTTCAAATCTACAATTATTAGAGGCTTTTGAAATAAAAAATCCCGACTGAAAAGTCGGGATTTAAGTTTGGAGAAAATAGATATGCTATTTTAGTTTTTCTACGATGGCTTTGAAAGCATCGGGGTTGTTGGCAGCTAGGTCGGCCAAGGCTTTGCGGTTTAGCGCAATACCAGATTGGTTCAATTTGCCCATGAACTGCGAATAGGTTAGTCCCAATTCTCTGGCACCGGCATTGATACGCTGTATCCAAATAGAGCGAAATTCCCTTTTCTTGGCTTTGCGGTCGCGGTAGGCATACAATAAACCTTTTTCCCAAGTATTTTTGGCTACTGTCCACACATTGCGGCGCGACAAATAGTACCCTTTGGTTCTTTTGAGGATTTTTTTTCTTCTGGCCCTAGAGGCTACATGATTGACTGAACGTGGCATTTTGATTGATTTTTTGAAGGATGGCGCTCCCTATATAAGGAATCTTTTTGGCCAGACTTCGGGTGAAACATACATTTAGAAACCTAGGAGCAAATTACAGATTCAGCATTAGCTTAATTCTGCGCTCGTCCGATTTGTCGACCAAGCCAGCATGCGTCAAATTACGCTTCCTCTTGGTAGATTTTTTTGTCAAGATGTGGCTTTTAAACGCATGCTTGCGCTTTATTTTGCCCGTACCCGTGACCGAAAACCTCTTTTTTGCTAACGATTTGGTTTTAACCTTCGGCATATGATTGAATTTACGACTATTATTTCTTTAGACCAGGTTTGGGGACAAGGAATACAAACATTCTTTTTCCCTCCAATTTTGGGGCTAATTCCACTTTTGCATAATCTTCCAAAGCTTTGATAAAATTTTGCAATAGTTGTTCGCCTCTTTCTTTGTACACAATGGTACGTCCCACAAAGTGCACATAGGCTTTTACTTTGTCACCATCTTTCAGGAAGTTGATAGCATGTTTTACTTTGAACTCAAAATCATGTTCGTCGGTATTTGGCCCAAAACGAACTTCCTTTACGGTTACTTTGTGGGTTTTGGCTTTGAGTTCTTTTTGCTTTTTCTTCTGCTCGTATTTGAATTTAGAATAATCTACTACACGGCAGACAGGGGGTTCAGCGTTTGGCGAAACCTCCACTAAATCTAGATTAGCTTGTTCGGCTATCTTCAGGGCTTCTTCGATGGGAAAAACGCCTTGTTCTACGTTTTCACCCACAACGCGCACCGTAGTAGCCTTTATTAGTTTGTTTATTTTGTAAGGCTCTTCAGGAATAAATCTTCTTCCCCTGAAATTTCCTCCTCTTTGTACTATAGCCAATGCTCCTGTTTATAAAATGAGGTGCGAATTTCGTACAAATACTCGAAATAAAAAACAAAGAATGCATTAATTTATTACATTTTACGCATGGAATTTTCTTCCACCGATTGTTGAGGAATTGGCTAGTTTGTACGCGATGCCAGCAGGTAAAGAACGGCCATGCGCACCGCCACTCCGTTTTCCACTTGGTCTAGAATGATGGAATGGGCGCTGTCGGCCACATCGCTGGTAATTTC
>DMUD01000023.1:4768-6695 GCA_003476475.1 Cytophagales bacterium
TCGCTGGTAATTTCTACGCCTCGATTAATGGGGCCTGGGTGCATAATCACAATTTCCTTATTCAACGCATCGAGTAGTTTCTTGTTGATGCCAAAATATAAAGCGTATTCGCGCAAGGAAGGGAAGTGGCTAATTTGTTGTCTTTCAAGCTGTATGCGCAACACATTGGCCACGTCGCACCAATTTAACGATTCGCGCACATTGTGGCTTACTTGCACCCCCAAAGATTCTATGTGTTTGGGAATGAGGGTCGATGGCCCGCAAACACGCACCTGTGCGCCTAGCTTTTTCAGGGCAAAAATGTTGGACAAAGCGACTCTGGAATGTAAAACATCACCAAATATGCATATTTTTTTATTCGTTATTTCGCCCAGTTTCTCTTTGATTGAGAAACAATCGAGTAGGGCTTGGGTAGGGTGTTCGTGGGTGCCATCGCCAGCGTTTATTATGTTGGCCTTCACCATTTTGGAAAGAAAGTGAGGTGCGCCCACGCTGCTGTGGCGCATTACCACCATGTCAACCTTCATTGCCAAAATGTTGTTGACGGTGTCGAGCAGGGTTTCCCCTTTTTTTACCGAACTATTCGAAGCCGCAAAATTGATGGTATCGGCCGAAAGTCTTTTTTGCGCCAACTCGAACGAAATGCGCGTTCGGGTCGAGTTTTCGAAAAACACGTTGGCTATGGTCACATCGCGTAGGGTGGGGACTTTCTTTTGCGGACGGTTGATGACCTCTTTGAATTGAGTGGCGGTGTGTAAAATAAGCTGAATGTCCTCGACAGAAAGGTCTTTGATGCCCAATAAATGTTTCGTGCTGAGCTGCGGGTTGTTGCTATTCATTTTTTGTTATCAGCCAAATATTGTCTTGTTCAAAACCTTGTTCTTTCAATTCTACCGCTACCCGTTCAGTTGGCAATGTATTTACTTTTCTTCCTACGTAGTCGGCCTCTATCGGTACATGTCTGGCATGTTTTCTGTCAACCAAAGTAAGAAACTCTACTTTTGATGGTCTGCCAAAAGAAACCAGTGCTTCCAATGCAGACCTTACCGAACGGCCTGTGAAAAGCACGTCGTCTATAAGCACCACTTTTTTCCCTTCTATGGGGAAAGGAATGTGAGTAGGATACGAATTGGATGGAATTTCCCTCCTCCTATAATCGTCGCGGTTGAAGGAAATGTCGAGTGTGCCGTGCTGTATTTCTTTTTGTAAAAGTTGCTCCAATTTGTTGGAAATGCGTTGCGCTAAAAAAGCGCCTTTGGGTTGTAGCCCAATAATCACGGTCTCGTTAAAATGATTATGATTTTCGATGAGTTGGCGGCAAAGCCTTTCGATGGTGATTGCAAGAAGTGTGCTATTAATGATAAGGCGTTTCTGCATCAGAGGTCAAAATTGAGCAAATCTAGAAAAAATTGGGCTCTGAAACGACTATTCCCAAAAAAACATTTGAATGCACTCCTCCATTACATTCTTTTTTCAGGTATGGTATGGCTCTAGTTCCTATTTTTGTTTTAGCATTCGTTTTTTTTATGAAAATATTGGATTGGGCAGAAGACGATCGCCCACGCGAAAAACTGCTTGAAAAAGGCTGTAGCGCATTGACCGATGCCGAACTGATGGCAATTTTGATAGGCTCGGGCACTGTTTCGATGAGTGCTGTGGATGTGTGTCGCCAAATACTTTCTTCCGTAAACCACGACTTGCATCAGTTATCTTCCCTCACGGTCAAAGATTTGCAAAAATTCAAGGGCATAGGCGCGGCCAAGGCGGTAGCGATTGTAAGTGCCTTGGAACTGGGTAGGCGTCGAAAAGAACAGGATATGGCGCAGAAACCCTTAGTGAGCTGTTCCAAACAGGCATACGACGTATTGAAACCCGACATGCTGTATTTACCCCACGAAGAATTTTGGGTATTGCTGTTAAATATTTC
>DMUD01000190.1:0-1015 GCA_003476475.1 Cytophagales bacterium
CTATACTTTTTAGCTTTTTCAAAATAGTAAAGCGTAGAGTCGTGTATGTCGGTTTTGGAAAAAGCCAAAGCCAAGTTGTTTAAAATTTCGGGCGAATGTGGAAACTTTGCCATGCCTTCTTTCAAGGTTTCCAGGCTTCTGATAATATCGCCGTCTTGCAATAAAAAGTGGCCTAAAGTGGCATACGACTGTGGCGTATAGTTTTTGAACATGGCTTGTTTTATCAAACCCATGGAAATAGGGTCATCGGGGCTTTTTTCGTGCGCCAATATGCCCAAAATATAGTTGGCTTTGTGGTTTCCAGCATCATAATATAAAGCCGTTTTCATGTATTCTTCGCCCAGCAGTTCTTCCTTGTCTTGGATATAAGTTTCGCCTATTCCTACATAATAGCCTGCTTTGGCCTGTCGTACTTGGTATTGGTTGTGGTACATAACCAAGGCAAAAACACCAATTACTCCTATGATGCGCACAAAACCAAAAGGCATAAACTTAGGTTTGTACACCACGGCGTGGGCGGGTAGGTTTTGCTCCATAATGGTCAAGAAATTGGCTATCACGAATACAATAAACATAAGCCCGAAAGAAAGTTGGCTGAAAATGACGGCGTCTTCCAACACTTCTTGTAATGGGTCGTTGCCACTTACATTGGCATGACCAAAGCATACAAAGCAATTGATAGCCAACACCACAAGCCAAATGGCAGTTGTGGGCGAAAAATCGGCCATAGATTGGTAAATGGGTTCTTTCTTTTTGTGCGCCCAAATGCCTAAAAAAGACGATATGACTAATATCAAAGGGGCTTCCAAATACAAAATGTTCCAATCGAGCGAGCCTCTGTTTTTTAGAAATGTCAAAACTAAATTTCCCAAATAGAACAAGGAAATGAGCAGAAAATTGAGCAAGGATGAATATTTTTTGGCGTTTTTAGCTTCCGTAGTCAAATACAAAAAACCACCAAATACGTCGGTAGAAATAATAACGATATACACCAAAGACAATGCAAATGGGGCAT
>DMUD01000190.1:1383-2950 GCA_003476475.1 Cytophagales bacterium
AGGAAAAAGAATAGTGCCGTAAGGAAGAAGAAATACACGTAACGGTAGGCAAGACCAACTTGTGGCATGAAAGAGTGAAAAACGTGGATGCTAATTCCAAAGAAAAGAAATGAAATGATTGTCCAGTATAGGTTGCTAAAACCATAAACTTCTAGCACATCTAAATTTAGAAAATAGAAAAAAGCACCAAGTGTAGTGAGTGCTACATAGTACCACCAACTTTTTACATAACTAATAGTGACAGCACCTGCGGCCAGCAATAAAAATATACTTCCCGTTATCAAATAGGCAAACCAAGGCATCGTATTTTGAACGCTACCCCTAAACGACTGAAATACATACTGGTTGTCGGCTTGTACCCCAAACTGGAAGAACCCCTTTTGAAAACTATCGACCACTACGGGCAAAGTTTTTATTTCAGTAGAAATTTCCCATTTCAGGCCTATATTTTTTGCACCGTATTCCGATATTATAAAAAATGTAGCCGCTGCTACAAACAAGCAAAGTGCAAAGGCATATAACCATTGGTAAGGTTTAGCCCATTTATTCCAAAAAAGAAGACTTTTCATACACGCAATGTAGAGTTGAGACGCAAAATTAGGAGTGCCACAGAAGTTAAGCTATTTATATCGAAAAGAATCTAAGATTTTCCCGTACGTTTTTTTCGGTATTTTTTGTAGTCATTTTTTTGTTTCTTCATGGATTCAAACACCACCAATACCATAGTTACGAGCAACAGCACTACTATAGGAACGAGCTGGTAAATGGCCGACAGGCGTGTAAATAACATAATGCCCAACATGCCAAAACTTATTTTCAACAAAAGGGCAATCATTTCTTTCCGTTCCATGCTAATACAAATATACCATCTAGGTTTGCTATGCCAAATGAAATGTAGAGGAGGGTAGTGTAGTGTTTTTAAGGTTTTTATAGTAGCATTGAAGCATCAAACATTCATGACATGTCGCACATAAGACCTATTTCATTGAAGGAAGGAGATAAAGTGTGCATAATTTCCACAGCCCGAAAAGTATCTGAGGAGGAAATTTTGCCAGCAGCAAAAGTGTTGCAAAGCTGGGGTTTGGAAGTGACATTTGGTCAAAATCTTTTTTCTGAATGCCATCAATTTGCAGGTAGCGATTTGCAACGTTTTTCCGATTTGCAACAGGCATTAGACGAGCCTAACTTTAAAGCAATATTTTGTGCAAGAGGTGGTTACGGCACTCCTCGCATCATAGATTTCGTAAACTGGGCAGGTTTTGCAAAATCTCCCAAATGGGTAGTGGGCTTCAGCGATGTGAGTGTGCTACTGGCCGCAGTACAAAATATGGGAGTTTGTGCCTTGCATGCGCCCATGCCTTTGTTTTTCGCCCGTCCCGAATATCAGCCTTCTGTGAGGGCCCTCAAGGCTTGCCTTTTTGGAGAAAAAAGCCTTTTACAAGCCCCACCCCATCCTTTCAACAAAATTGGTGCCACACAAGGGGTCATGGTGGGGGGAAATCTTTCAATGATAGTGAACAGTATTGGGACTTCCACCCAATTTGATCCCTTAGGCAAAATTCTCTTT
>DMUD01000149.1 GCA_003476475.1 Cytophagales bacterium
GAAAGAATTGTGAAATCCAAGATTTTGAGCATAACAATTAAGCTTTTATTCATGTCACTACTGGTTTTTTTCTTTTTGTGTGCTTTCGAAATGTTTATTTTCAGGGAAACCCTTTCGGACTTTATCTCCAAAACCAATAGCACCGATGGCATATTTACAAGACTCGAATTTTTGTTCAAAAAACTTCCATCAAGCCAATTCATCACGTTTATTTTATGTTTGCTTTTCACTTGGCCATTACTTGTCAGGTTCTTTCTAAAATCTTACAGTAGCGATTATGATTTGGTAAAAGCAAAACATGAAAAAGAAATAATCGAAAGCCATTACCAAACTTTTTTGTTCAATTACAGAAACACGTTGGCTAAAGTATCTGAGGGAAAATCTCAAGATATTATCTACGACATGATGGTTGACCCCCCATTTGATGTACGCCTTAAGCCCAAAAAATTCTCAACTGTGGGTGACGAAGCGCTTTTTCAATTTCTAGAAAAAAAATCCTGAAAATATTTTGATTCCTTCTGGCAAAATATCCTACATAAAAGGAAACTTCAGCGGCAGGTATCGTGGTGACCTGATGCAAAACCAGCTGTATGATGGAGTTCAAAAGAGTTACAGTGTTCACATTCACCCAAATTCGGAAGTTTCAGATGTTCAGTTTATTGACGATTACACCAATACCATAAAAAATACAGCATCGGTTAGGTTACAACATCTCGATGAGGTCAATATACTTTTTGACCAATATAAACTGACCAATGCAATCGATTCTAAAGAAAAGGTTTACAATGTTGTCATCACCAACTTTAAAATTTCAGAATCGGGCAAGGATAGCCACAAGACACATGGGGTCATTTCAGGTACTTTTTATGGCACCGTTGACCCAACTGAAACCATTTCAAACGCAGAGATTCCAACGTATGATTTTCCGTTAAACCAAAATATTGACAGAGAGAATGTTTCTACGAATCGCAAAAATGTTGATACGGCTTTTTCGTCCAACAAATCTTCAAATTGGTTTTTCAATCTATTTGGTTTAGGCTTTGGAACTTGGAAACTGGGGGGTTGTTTTTTTCGACTTCTACAAATAATTGGACTTCTTTTTCTGTTGTCGTTTTTACTACGTTGGTGCAATAGCTTTCATTTGCCCTCCCCACTACCCCCTCCCGCAGTCGACTCACTTTCGCAAGATAACAAAACAACTATGCTACTAGAAGGCAACAGCACTACCATTACGGTCAATGATTGGAACAAACCCGATAACGACAGAATAACAGTGAAGATAAATGATGTGGTAGTAGCCCAAAACATGCCCATAACCATAGCTCCAAAAACACTGGAAATCAACAATTTGCACAAAGGAAATAATTCACTCACCATTATACCCACCAATTTTGGTTTAGGGGCAGTAACCGCCACTGTCGAAATTGGCGACATCAAAAACACTTTCCGCTTTCAGTGCACTATCAAAAGAGGGGAAGTAGTGCACAAAAATCTTTACGTCAAATAAGGTGTCAAAAAAACTTTACTACCTAAAGGCTGATTTCACTGCAGACTATTCGGGAAACAAACTTGAATATGGAAGTGAGTTGTATAAACGTAGTTTTAATGCCAATTTCAGCAATGTAGTGCTTGAAAACGTTTCGCCAATTTCAAATTGGCGCAGGAACCATTACCGGCTTGGAAATGATTTTATAGAAAACCTGCACTTACAAGAGGTGCACATCAAGATACCAAACCAAAATCACTACGCAAAAGCCACCATTACTGAGGGCATACTACGCAACCCAGTCATTACCGAATCGGGCAAAACTGGCGACACAACATTGGGAAAAGTAAAAGGGACAATATATGCCGCTATTGAAAAACCTTTGCCTGAAGAAACCTTGGAAGAAGCCGAGGTAAGCGAAAGTATTGTGGACACAAAATCGGATTGGCAAAAGGTTGGCAAAACAACTTTTACAAACAGAAGGTTCGGGATTGCCAATTGGATAAGTGGCTGTTTTTCAATGTTTGTTTGGTTATTTTTAGCCTTACTTATTTCGTCTTTTTTCTTGCTGGGTTGGTCATGGCTAAACGGTTTGCTAAAAATTATTTTAATAATTATTGGTATTTACTTATTATTTAAAATTTTTGGTTTTTTACTGAAGGCAATTGCAGGAATATTCGCATTGTTGTTGTTTTTTTTATTCATACTCTTTCTTTTTTCCTACCTCTTTAGTCATTCCAAAATACAAGATCAGGATAAAAAAAGAGCACAAACGGAACAAGGTGACGAAATAGACGAACAATCCGAATTGACAAAAGACACCACGCTTGCAAGTAAAGACAATGTAAGTTGTAAAAACAATCCATTATTGGCTGTTCATCATCGCCGCTGGACAGACTTTGCACCCCTAAAACATGAAGGCAACTTGATAATGAGTCAATGCAATTATCATCATTCACGTCAAAACCGTGAATCTTTCAGCCCTATAGGCCACGACATGGTATCACAATTCAACCAAGTGTACAAAAGGCTTATTCAAAATGACAAAAACAAAATGCAATTGGTTTACCAAGTATTTGATAGTCTGCGCACTGCCCACCACCTCGACGATTCTAAATTTGCCGATTTGATTGTGACTTGTGTGCAAGATATTCCGTACAAACTTGTAATTGACAATCCTTCTGATTTAGATGGCAGAATGTTGGAATATTATAAGGAAAACGGCGCATTGGAACACATAAAATTTGGCGTTCAAGCACCTGCCGAATTTATGTACAATCTAAAGGGAGATTGTGACACCAGAGCCCTATTTTGTTTTACAGTGCTAGACCATTTCGGTTTCGATACTGCCATACTCATTAGCAGTTATTATGCACATGCCATTTTAGGTTTGGCTATACCCTCCACTGGCCACCATTTAACTTTCAATGGAAAAAGATATTACACTTGGGAAACAACTGCCAAAGGCTTTCAACTAGGGCAAATGGCACCCGACTGCGACAACATGAATTATTGGCAAATCATTTTGACAAACAACTAAAAATCGGATTCAATCAACAATAAATTAAATTTCATCTACCTCTTATATTTAACTAAAATCTAGATTGTCATGGCACAAAATCTCACACTTCTCGCCCTCATACAGCTTGTGTTGTCCATTTTCATAGGCGTATTTTTTATGTGGCTCACCTTCAATCTTTTTTCGAATAGGCTAAAAAGGAAATGTGAATTGGAAGAGATGAATGTAGCATTTGCCATAATTATTGCGGCAGTTCTCTTTTCCACTGGCTACATTCTATCAGGTACTCTTTCACCGTTACTGAACACCTTGCGCATTATAAGTCGCAACAATCCGGAAACTGGTGTGTTGTTAATAAATTCCTCCCGTTATGTAGGTGAATTTTTACTTATTGGTTTTTTGGTAGCCATGTTAGTGAATTATATTTCCATCAGCCTATTTATTGCCCTCACTCCCGAAAGCGACGAATTCAAAGAGATAAGTAAAAATGAATATAAATACTCGCTGATAATTGCTGCTATTCTTATCGTCATGGCTTTATTTGCACGTGAAGCCTATATCGCCTTGCTCGATTCTTTAGTACCTATGCCCAATTTGCCACGAATTTTTTAGTCGATATCCTCTCTTACAACTCCGTATAAAATAGTTTGTAGAGGATACCGCCAGTGATGAGCAGGTGTTAAAATAGTATCTTTTCCATTTTAAAACGTACTGCTTACGAGTGGCGTTGACCCATTTACTTCTAAACTTTTCATTAATATTTTGAACTGAAATTATATGACTTTACAATCGTTAGATACACTGATTTACAAGGGAAAAGTACACAAACTGCTATCAAACCCTATTGATACATATTTGAAAAATCACTGCAAGGAATCATATTTTTTTGTGATGAGAGATACCGCCTGTTCAAAAGGCTACAATAGCGAATGGGAAATCATTGGAAAAAAATTATATTTGACATCTTTCTATGGTAGATGCTTGGAAACAGATCCAGAAAAAATAAATGAAAAAAGAATAGAGTATTTGGAAATGCTTGAAAGCAGATCAAATGAAAAAGATGGGTATAGCAAAAATCTTTTAGCTAGATTATCTAAAAATCCTCATGAATTTTTTGCCTCTAAAATGGTTTCTTTAGAAGATTTGTCAGGTTCAAATGATAAAGTATTTGCCTCTTGGTACACTGGCACGTTGAGTACTATGTATGGCAAAAGTATAAGAATTAGCAATTGGCTTTATTATGAAAAAAATCTTTATATGGAATTTAAAGATGGAATAGTGCAAAACATGCGCAGGGAGAAAAATAACGAATACATCAATAAAAAGAATCTGATTATAAAAGTAAACCTGCGTGATATTAAAAAATTCAGCAGAAAGAATCTGAACTCAGGGATGGAATAAAATAAGTGCTAATTGACGGCATTAATTTCATGCCATTTTTAGCTCCAATTTTTCCCCGTCAAAAACTGCGTAAGTAGCACCTGTTACCCATTCTCCCAAATTGACATAACGACTGGTGTTGCCTACTGGCATGTCTATAACGAGGTGTCGGTGGCCAAAAACATAGTAATCGTGATGTTGTTTTTGTTCGGTCTCTTGGCAGAAAATCCAAATATGCTCCTTGTCTCCCATAAACTGCTCATCTTTTTTGAGGTTGGCCAGTCGGCTCGATTTTGACCAACTGGTAGCAATAGAGAAACCTATCCACGGATGCAAGAAAGCAAAAAGCCTTTGGCATACTTTGCTGTTGAAAAAGAGCTTTAAGAATTTGTATTGATAATCGCCTGGGCCTAAGCCGTCGCCATGGCCAAGTAGCAACTTTTTTCCCTCAATTTCAAGCAACAAATTGCCCCTCACAATTGGAATGCCCAACTCGCTAGG
>DMUD01000249.1 GCA_003476475.1 Cytophagales bacterium
ATTTGGTTACAACACCACAGGAATTGTCTTAAACAATGCCAAATTGATCTGTGGCGCGGAATCAGGAGAGATGATCAATTCAGACACTGTTTGTGCGGGTTTCAACACATTCGCATTCCAAGAAGGTGCCTCGATAAAAGCAAATAATGCCACGCTTTATTTGAATGGAAAAAACAATTTTTTACGCTCCATTGAGAAAAAAGCGAAAAAATTCGAAATCTATGGTTCGTTGGCAGAAATAGATGGGGGTAACAAAGGTTCGCAGAAAAATGATAATTTGAATATCGGTGAAAATTATTGGCAGCCATCAAAGTGGAATTATTCAATGGATAGTCTCCAGGAAAATTATATCAATCTTGGCTATTATGATATTGGTGGTCATTTCAATGAAGTAGAATTGACAGGAAAACTAGCAAGTAGCCAATTTGTTAAATGCTACGACCCAAATGGTAGTGTCAGTTCCGCAATGAAATTGGCTGGACTGGACAATGAGTATTCAGACCTTGAAATTGACCGTAGTATTAAAAATAATTCCATTGTAAACATTGGATTTGAATGGCCAAACAATGCAAAAGTATTCACGGTAGACGGTAAATTGATTCGGACAATTAGTACCGGAGATCAAGCAAAATCTGATAACTTTGGGATTAGTCCTGGCGTTTACATTTTACGTTGGACGGATGCTAATAATTCCATCAAATCGAAGAAAATAATGGTGTTTGAAAAATAATAGTAACTTCATTGATAGACATCATCCTATACAGTTGATAACAAACAAACCCGAAACCCTATTTATAGAAGTAATTTTGCGATATGAAAATTACTTTTTGGGGTGCCGCCAGACAAGTCACAGGCAGTATGCATTTGTTGGACTTGCCTGGTGGTACTAGGGTTTTGATAGATTGTGGTTTAGATTATGAGAAAAGGAAAGAATTCGATGAGCGAAACGCGGTTTTTCCATTTGATCCTAAATCAATTGATTTGTTGGTTTTAACCCATGCGCACATCGACCATTCCGGAAATGTTCCCAACTTGGTTAGACAAGGTTTTAATGGCAAAATCGTTGGCACCGAACCTACATTAGAATTAAGTGATTTCTTACTTCATGATAGTTTGAATATTCAGCGAATGGAGGCAGCTGCAAAGCAGAAAGCAGAATGGCGTCAAAGTGGTAGAAAAATGAAAAAGGGCAAACAGCCTCAAGTTCAAACATTGTATAGTAAAAAACATATCACCGAAATGTTAGACATGTCGTTTACATTGGGGTATGGCGAAGATTATTCTTTCAACGACGAGCTCACATTGTCGTTACATGAGGCAGGACACATATTGGGGGCTGCCAGCGTGCGATTTGAAATCAAACATGACAACAAAACCACGGTAGTGGGATTTACGGGTGACTTGGGAAATGCAAACTCAAAATTGGTACCAAATCCTAAAGCCATGAAGGGATTGAATTATTTAATATCCGAAAGCACCTACGGGGGCAGAAAACACAATAGTGATTCAAAAGACGCCGAACAGGCAATGCTTGATGAAATCATTGAAACTTGTGTAAATCGCAAAGGCAAACTCGTTATTCCTGCCTTTAGCGTTGGTCGTACACAAGCAATTATTTTTAGCATTCATCAATTATATCGCGATGGCAGATTACCAGAAATACCAATTTTCACGGACAGCCCATTAGCCATAAGAAGTACCAAGGTTTACCAGCATAATATTGAGTTTTTGAACGAAGAAGCAAAAGCGTTTCAAGCAAAAAATGGTAGTCTCTTCGATTTTCCGCTTTTACAAGTAATTGAAGACGAAAAAGAAAGTGAGATTTTAAGTGTGATTAATGAACCGTGTGTGATTATATCCGCTGCGGGAATGGTAGAGGGCGGAAGGATCCAAATGCATGTTAGAAATAATGTAGGGTATCCTGAAAACACTATTTTAATCGCGGGTTTTTGTGCCGAAGGAACCCTAGGACATCGATTACTTCAAGGCCAGGATTTTGTAGAAATCAACAGAAAACCAAGGCCTGTTCATGCAAAAATTAAAAGAACGGATGTGTTTAGTGCCCACCCAGACCATCCACAAATGCTTGAATATTTTGAGCAAACCAACGATGGTGCGCTGAAAAATGTATTTTTAGTCCATGGCGATGCATCTCAAATGGAAATATTGGCCAATGATGTAAAACATACTGAAGTCATTATACCCGAAAAAGGACAAACTTTCGAGTTAGATTGATGCGATGGTTGCGCGCCATATTGCTTTTTCCATTAGGTCTACTTTGGGGACTTTTTGCGCTATTAAAACGTAGGTGTTATCCCCTTTTGGGTTTATCTCAAAAACCCACGATAGCAACATGGGTTATCGGCAATTTACATGCTGGAGGACAAGGTAAAACACCAACAATTATTGCTTTGTACCATTGGTTACGCATCGAAAGCACAATGCCTTTAGAAATAGCTATTTTGTCAAGGGGTTATGGAAGAAAAACAAAAGGGTATCGTCGAGTTACACATTTAGAATCCGCCGAATCTGTTGGCGATGAACCATTAGAAATATATAATGCGGTAAATCAAAACGTTGGAAAGATCCAAAATGAAAATTCTAACCAAATATTAAGTAGCGAGGCTTCTATACTGTCACCATTGTCCCGGATAAAGGATACATATCAAATCAATCAATCACCGGTATTTGTGTGTGAAGACCGCATTCTTGGTATTTCAAACATTCAACAAACAGATCCGAATATTAACATGGTTCTTCTCGACGATGGTTTTCAGCATTTGAAATTGTCAGCATTGGGAAATGTCGTTCTCACAAAATACCAAAAACCTTTTAGTCAAGATATGCCTTTACCTGCTGGAAATTTGCGAGAATTCCCGCATGCATCCAAAAATGCAGATATTATTTTAGTTACTCATTCACCCAACAATTTGAGTTTAACCGATGCAAATAAGTGGAAAGCAAAGTTGAATAGGCAATTGGGGTTTTGGGGCGTAAAACCAGGTTCTGCGAAGTGGGTTAATGACATTTATTTTGCTAGCTATTTTACAACTGAACCTATTGAACAGTCCAGTTTGAACAGATATTCAACAGATGGCAAGCGTCTAGGTAAAGGGGGAAAAATAATTTTGATTACCGGGGTCGCCGATGCATCAGGAATTGTGAATGCACTGAATGAATATTCGATTTTTCATCATTTTGAATATGCAGACCATCATTCGTTTTCGACAAGCGATTTAACAACTTGGCAGAAAAAATACAACCAATCGTTACAATCCAAGGACATTGACGTTGGAATCACCAATCAGGACAAAAACAACTGCGTTTTTGTCTGTACACGAAAGGATTATATGCGAATTATGTCGTTGTGCAAGGCAAATTCTAACTCTGCTAATTTTTCCAATTTGCCGTTTTATGTTTGCCATTCAGAAATTGAGATTCTTTTTAACGAAAAACACCAATTACTAAACAAGATTTTAACCCGGAAACTAAATGATTCATTTTAAATTATTATATCGCAAATCGTTTTTGCTTATCATTTCAATGGCCCTATTTTTATTGAATTCCTGTGGGCTCCCTGAAAATACAATTTCCGAAGAATTTCAAACTATGGAAAAGGGAATTTGGGGCTGGAAAGAAACAAAATCATTTTCTTTTGATATTGAGGATACAACCCGTTATTATAATATCTATTGCGGATTGCGTTTAAATGGAACATATAATTACAGTAATATTTGGTTGATTTACGAGTTGTCTGAATCAAAACTAGATACGCCAAGTGTTAATAATAATAGCGTAACACCTCTATTAAAAAACCAATTTCAAATAGAACTAGCGGACCAGACTGGAAGGTGGTTGGGAAAAGGCATGTCGAACCTCATTTCGTATGAACAACCCTTGCTTGTTAAAACAAAACTTAGAAAAGGACATTATACGTTTAAACTCTCTCAAAATATGAGGGAAGATTTGCTTTCTGGGGTTAATGACGTGGGCGTCAAGGTAGAAAGAGCACAGCCCATTTTATAATAATTATTTTATGGTAGTAAAAGGGTATGCATCCGCATTGGTGGGTGTTGAGGCAATCGTTGTGACCGTTGAGTCCAGCAGTATGAGTTTCAATGGTGAAATGGGTGTCACTTGTGTCATCGGGTTGCCTGATAATTCAATAAAGGAAAGTTTGTTTCGATGCGAGGCAGCAATCACACATTCAGGTTTCGAAAAAGTACGGCAACGGCAGATCATCAATTTATCGCCGGCAAACTTGCGTAAAGAGGGGTCGGGGTATGATTTGCCTATTGCCATCGCGATGCTTGCAATGAGTTTTCAAATTCCTATGGAAAGGTTAGAGCAGTTCATAGTTATGGGTGAGTTAAGTTTAGATGGCAAAGTGAAGCCAATACCCGGCGTGTTACCCATGGCAATGTGCGCAAAAAAAGCTGGATTTTCTGGAATTATCGTTCCTGCCGACAATGCTTTTGAAGCTTCAGTAGTAGATGGTATTTTAGTTTATGGAGTAAAAAATTTGGAAGAAGCAGCCAACTTTTTAGCTGATCGAATTAAACTGACACCAGTACGCCATCATACTGCATTGTCCGAGGCTATGGAGAACGTGACATATGAATTTGATTTTGCCGATGTTAAAGGGCAGCAAAATGTTAAAAGGGCCCTCGAAATAGCAAGTGCCGGAGGACATAATGCTATTTTGATTGGTCCACCTGGAGCCGGAAAAACCCTCTTAGCAAAAAGTATTCAGAGTATATTGCCAACCATGACTGTTTCAGAAGCGCTAGAAACTTCAGCGATACATTCTGTTGCTGGCAAATTAAATCAGAAGCAGAGAGTCGTATCAAACCGCGTTTTTCGATCTCCACACCACAGTATATCGCATATTGCACTTGTAGGGGGTGGAAGTACGCCCAAACCTGGAGAAATTTCTCTAGCACACAATGGCGTTTTGTTTTTGGATGAGCTTCCGGAATTTCATCGCAATGCATTGGAGTCGATGAGACAGCCAATTGAAGACGGAAAAGTGCATATTTCCCGCAGCAAATTTAGCATCGAGTATCCATCCAAATTCATGCTGATTGCATCAATGAATCCTTGTCCTTGTGGTTACTATAACCATCCAACCATAGAATGTACATGTCCAATGGGAAGTATTATTCGTTATTTATCAAAAGTCAGTGGTCCTTTATTGGATCGCATAGATTTACACGTTGAGGTGTCGCCCATCCCTATCGACGATTTATCAAGTAACAAAAACCGCAGTGAATCAAGTGCTACAATTCGAAAAAGAGTGACATTGGCGCGTGCGATTCAAAAAACGCGTTTTCAAAATAATGAGTTTGACAACATACACTGTAACAGCCAAATTCCCAGTAAATTCATTCAACAACTATGTCACCTTCAACCCAAGTCACAACAGCTTTTGGAATCGGCCATGTCACGTCTAAAATTGAGCGCAAGGGCATATCATCGCATTTTAAAAGTTGCTAGAACCATTGCAGATTTGGCACATGAAAAAGAAATACAGCCAGAACACGTTGCCGAAGCCATTCAGTATCGGAGTTTAGATAGGTCCAACTGGGGGAATCGAGTTGCACCTATGGATTGACATTGAACCATTTGCTGGGGGTTTGTTGGGGAATGAAATATGTCTGGGTGTTACGGAAATCAAAACAAAGGGGCCCCAACAAGTTGGGGCCCCTTTGTGCAATTATAAAAAATTTTAATTATCCGATTCTAGCGATCAAATCGGCAACACGAGCACTGTAGCCAGTTTCGTTATCGTACCAACCTACAATCTTAACAGTATTGCCAATCACTTGAGTTAATTCAGCATCAAAAATACAAGAGTGTGTATTTCCAATGATGTCGATGCTTACGATTGGGTCTGTGTTATATTCCAAAATGATATTGGAAAAAATG
>DMUD01000117.1:0-800 GCA_003476475.1 Cytophagales bacterium
TGCTTTTTCACGAACCTTGTTCATATCTACTCGTCCGGTTTCTTTTTCCACTCCGTAAAAAAACGGCTTATAGAGTTTACCGGAATAGTTAACGGGTGAACCATGTGTAAGATGACCACCTTGAGAAAGATCTAAACCCAAAATGACATCACCTGGATTAAGTATCGCCAACATTACTGCGCTATTCGCATTGGCACCACTGTGTGGCTGCACATTCGCCCAAGAGGCTCCAAACAATTTTTTCAAACGATCAATTGCAATCTGTTCCACTTCGTCTACCACCTCGCAACCGCCGTAGTATCTCTTTTTCGGAAGGCCTTCTGCATATTTATTTGTAAGTACAGACCCCATGGCCTGCATTACTTCATCACTTGCGTAATTCTCAGAGGCAATAAGTTCAATTCCGTTTGTCTGACGAACTCTTTCGCGTTCGATTAAATCGAAAATAATTTGATCTTTCATAGAGCTATTGTATGGACCAAAAGTACGTGCGTTCGAACGAAAACAAATACATAAGAGCTGCAAAGCTTTTCCACCAATGTATGAACTTATTCACTTCGGTTTTATGTTTGCATCATGATTAGATACCTCTTCTTTATCCTTTCGGTTTTTTTTGTCCAATATGGAAAATCTCAAATCCTAGACAATCGCGAAGGAAAAGCGTTTCAACAAGAAATGTTTTTCAGCCAAGAATTCCTATGGCAAAATAAAATTTCGAGTATTACAGGTGTCTGCCAAATGAAGCGCACAGGAAAGGCCATTGAAACCCGTCCTGACATTACTGTTTACCACTTCAACGT
>DMUD01000117.1:1080-3344 GCA_003476475.1 Cytophagales bacterium
TACTGTTTACCACTTCAACGAAACCGGCCAACTTTCTAAAATTGATGCAGTAACCAGTGTTTTGAGTCTGGTAGATAGCACGCACATCGTTTTTGACCGTAATGAATTGGGCTTGGTTCAAAATAGAAACGAGTTAGGTCGAAACGGTTATTCTACAACGACTTTTTTTTACGACAACAAGGGTAGAGTTTCTCGAATTGACAATTCCGTTTCGGAAAACAAAAGCGTCGAAAAATTGAAACTAATCCCAGGTTTAACGGTAACTGTGAACTCCGAAACTTTCAAGTATTCTGAACCATCTCCCTTAATTCTTAGAAAAGAAAGTTTCAATAATTACGGACTTCCTTATTCTGTTGATCTTGTATTTCGTGACACCGCAGGTTTTGTAACAAAAGAGGAAAAGGAACTTACCTTGAGTGGGAAAAGTTTAAGTAAAACCTATGCCTACAATGATAAAGGCTGGATTGCCAGAATTTCAACGATTGAAAGCGGAACTAACAAGGAAACAAAACGAGAAAATTTTTTCTATGATAAAATTGGCAACCTGACAAAAGTTGATTACTACGTAAATTCTATACTCATTAGAGAAATTGAAATTTTATACACCCCAACCTCATTTATTGAAGCTACGCTTGACCAGGATATGGGGTCTAAAGATATCCTTATTACGAAATACACCTACGAAATCTACAAATGAAGAACATATTTTTTTTCGTGTTTTTTCTTTTTGGATTCGCTATAAATGCGAATGCTCAAAACGATGTCATTACCCCTGAAAACGCGGGAGCCAAGAAGAAAGAACAGCATGACAAAATTGAAAAAGAATATCTCAATCGAGTAAAACAGCACCAAGACCTTCAAGGTAAAAAAGAAAAGAAGAAAATGAAGAGACACTTGAAAAAATCGCAACGACTGAGGAAATATGGAAATTTACCTTGGTACAAGCGCATATGGATTCGTCGAAAATAGAGGTTAGAAACGAAAAAAAACTACTCATTTAGTTTTCAAAATTCACTGAAAAACAGAAAAATTTCAATTGATTAATTAGCTTTGCCCAGGAGTGTGATAAAAACCATCTACTCCTTTGATAATCAGAACTAAAAATAAAAAATGTAAAGATTGATTTACTGAACTTTGGGAATTAACCTAAGCTTGCCTTATTTTAGCACCCGTTGTATACTTTAATAATTCCTTAACCTGGTTTTTATGCAGAGAAAATTTTACCTGCTTTTGAGTTTATTAGCCCTTTCCGTATCTAGTGCACTTGCACAAGGAAGTGGTGGAACTTTGAAAGGAAAAGTCATAGACAAAGAGACTAAGAAGCCTCTTCCCTTTGTGAATGTCGTTCTGTTTTTGAATGGAAACCTGATAACAGGTGGACAAACAGATCCTGATGGGCAATACACTATTAAACCTATTGACCCAGGAACCTATGAGGTTCAATTCAATTTCGTTGGATACCAAACCCAAAGTCAAACTGGAATTCCCATCTCTGCTGGAAAGATTCAATTCGCTAACGCTGAATTGAGTTCGGGCGTTGAAATGAATACCATTGAAATTAAGGAATATCGTGTTCCACTTATCGACAAAGATGGTGGGGCGTCAGGAGGAACTGTAACCCGTGAAGAGTTAGAGAAAATGCCTAGTCGTGATGCACTTGGCCTTGCGCAAACTGTTGCAGGGGTGAGTTCTGCAGGAACCGGTGGAGGAATTTCTATTCGTGGAGCGCGCACAGGATCTACTTGGATTTACATCGATGGAATGAAAGTTCGCGGATCAACTTCACTTCCAAAATCTGCGATTGAAGAGGTATCTGTAATTACTGGTGGTATTCCTGCGAACATCGGAGACGCAACGGGTGGTGTAATCAATATCTCACTTCGCTCAGCTTCTTCAGAATTCAATGGTGGCCTAGAAGCCATCACTTCTGGATTTAAAATCGGAGAGCAAGCAAAGGGACTTGATACATACGGCTACAACCTTTTAGAAGGTTCACTTTCTGGACCTATTTTATTTAGAACGAAAGCAGATGGGTCTAAAGGAAGACCAATTCTAGGCTTTTTCTTATCGGGAAACTACACTGATGTTGTAGATGGTGGTCCAACCTTTGGCGGGGTATACCGCATGAAAGAAGATGCGCGTCAAGCTATTTTAGCCAACCCATTGCGTCAAAACGTACAAGCCGACGGAACAGTTAACGGGGCATTATACAATGCCGACTTCCTTACTGCAACCGATTTCGTAAAGATTAACACCCGCATGAA
>DMUD01000216.1 GCA_003476475.1 Cytophagales bacterium
TTAAACATTTGTGCACCACCTGCCCCACAACACAAACCATTACTGCGGCTTCTTTTCATTTCTACAAAATCAATATCCAAAGCTTGAATAAGCATACGAGGAGCTTCGTAAACGCCATTTGCCCTACCCAAATAGCATGGATCGTGATACGTGATACGCTTGCCCTTAAAATCTCCTTCGCCACTAAGCGTAATGCGCCCCTCATTAATTAGTTCTTGCAATAGTTGCGAATGATGCTGTACCTCATAATTTCCACCTAATTCGGGATATTCATTTTTCAACGTATTAAAACAATGCGGACACGCCGTAACCACTTTTTTAATTCCATAGTCATTCATTACTTGTATGTTGGAAACCGCCTGCATCTGAAACAAAAAATCGTTTCCTGCCCTACGAGCTGGGTCGCCTGTACAGCTTTCTTCGGTGCCAAGAACTGCAAATTTCACCCCAACATGATTCAAAATTTTCACAAGCGATAAGGTAACACGCTTGGCTCTGTCATCGAAAGAGCCCATACAACCTACCCAAAACAAAATTTCAGGCATTTCGCCCTTTGCGGCCAACTCGGCCATGGTATTCACTTTCAATACGTGCTGCTCCATAAATGCGTGTTTCAGTTATAGTACGAAACAAGCAAAAAAAAGATTAAACACAAGGAAATATAAACATTCGCTTAGTTTTGTAAAGTAATTAAACTTCAATGCCCATCGATTTCAGTTCTATTCCGTCTCCATGTTATATACTAGAGGAGGCGCTCCTTAGAAAAAACCTACGATTGATAGAATCGGTAAAAAAACAAGCTGATATAGATATCATACTGGCTTTCAAAGGTTTTTCAATGTGGTCGGCGTTCCCAATAGTGCGAGAGTACATTCAGGGCGCCACAGCAAGTTCATTGCACGAGGCAATGCTATGTTACGAAGAAATGAAAACAGAGGCACATACCTATGCACCTGTTTACGTGCCCGATGAATTTGAAGAAGTTTTAAAACGAAGTAGCCACATCACGTTCAATTCTTTGGGACAATACCAACACTATTTCCCTAAAGTAAAAGAATCGGGTAAACAAGTTTCGATAGGTCTTAGGGTAAATCCTGAATATTCCGAAGTTAAAACCGAATTGTACAATCCATGTGCCAGTGGAAGCCGTTTAGGTATCACATCCGACCATTTGGGAGATACTTTGCCAGAAGGTGTGGAAGGATTACATTTTCATAGTCTTTGCGAATCCTCTTCTTACGATTTGGAAAAAACACTTCGCGAATTCGAAAAACGATTTGGGAAATATCTGAACCAAATAAAATGGGTAAACATGGGCGGTGGTCATTTGATGACTCGAGAAGGCTACGACATTGCCCATTTGATAAAAACACTTAAAATTTTTAAAGAAAAATACCCTGTAAAGGTAATTTTGGAACCAGGAAGTGCTTTTGCTTGGCAAACAGGCTATCTAGTCTCCACAATATTGGATATAGTGGAAAACCATGGCATCAAAACTGCCATGCTCGATGTTTCGTTTACAGCCCACATGCCCGATTGTCTTGAAATGCCCTACAAACCTCGTATACTGGGCGCAACAGATGCAAAGGAAGGTAAACCTACCTATAGACTTGGCGGAAACACTTGCTTGTCGGGCGACTATATGGGCGATTGGTCATTTGACATGGAGTTGAATATTGGCGACAAAATTGTTTTTGACGATATGATTCATTACACCATGGTAAAAACAAGCACTTTCAACGGCGTTCCACACCCCAGCATTGGAATATGGAACGACGAGAAAGGATTTAAGCTCGTTAAAAAATTCGACTACGCCAATTTCAAAAATCGACTTTCCTAATCTAGTTTATTGTTGCCTAAGATGCATTCCACACTTCTTTTTGAACACCATTTTCCAAGTGCATCACAAGGCGTGGAGGATTTGGCAAAAGAATTAGCCTAACATTTTTGTTGGGCATTTCAAAGGCCTCTACCCACACCCCTTCTTTTGATGGCACCTTGTATTCCACCGTACCATTAGGCAAAAAAGATTTTTGATTATATTTTTTCACCAAATAGGCAATGGGCGACAAAACATCGCTCTCTGGAAAATTCCTATCGTGTACATCGGTCAAAATTTCCTCGAAATATTCACCATATGATTCTAGAAAATCGTCTTCCATGTCGTGAATAACTTCCTCTAGGTCGTCGTACTTGGGATCAGAATATTGTAATTGAGCTAGCTCATTTCTTTTTTCAAGCAACTCGTGTAGCGCACTGTTAATTTCTTCTAACTGCATGTGTATTGTTTTTATATTCTAGAATGTGTTTTCCACCAAAGTAAATTTATATTTTTAAATACCCAGTTTAATTTCGCTATTCCAACATCAATAGTGCATTTTCTACAATATATATTCCTATCCACTTGACTAGAGATAGGTTACTTGCATTGTAAAAAATATTGAAAACCTTATTTGAATATTCGCATTTAAAACTTGTACCATTGTTTTTTATCTGAATCCTCAAATCGTTTTGTATTGTATTAAGCAAGATATGACCTTTTGCAAGACGCAATCAAATTGTCGATTCCATTTTCAGTAAGATTTCCAACAAATTTCTGTCAGTGTTAAACCTACATT
>DMUD01000073.1:0-190 GCA_003476475.1 Cytophagales bacterium
TATTTCCTTTCAGTATTTGGCTTTCGGGCAGATATTTTTTCCAAATGTCCCAAGCCTCTTGGTCGAATGCCAGATTTTCTTTGGCATCTCCTTCAAATACGGTGGCATACAAGCGGTCCTTGGGCAATTTGTATTCTTCGGTAAGGAGTTTGAAAGCCCATTCGATTGCTTCTTCTTTAAAATAATCGCC
>DMUD01000073.1:499-3476 GCA_003476475.1 Cytophagales bacterium
TTTAAAATAATCGCCAAATGACCAGTTGCCCAGCATTTCGAACATAGTGTGGTGGTAGGTATCATGCCCCACATCTTCCAAGTCGTTGTGCTTGCCAGACACTCGCAGGCATTTTTGGGTGTCGGCAATGCGCGTGTCGATGGGTTCTTTGTTGCCCAAGAAATAGTCCTTAAATTGGTTCATGCCTGCGTTGGTAAACATGAGCGTGGGATCGTTTTTCACCACGATGGGTGCCGAATCGACAATGAGGTGTTTTTTGGAACGGAAAAAGTCAAGAAATTTTTGGCGTATCTCGCTGGAAGTCATCATAATCGAATAAAATTGAACGCAGTGGGGCATCTTATGCCCACAACAGTCTGCAAAGGTAAGGTTTGGGTGGTGTATTTTCAACCGATAGGCGAGAAGACTTTTCCCAAACTTTAAACCAGTCGTAGGCTGTACTTTTGCATTTTATTAGTGGATTTCTCTCAAAAAATACGAAATATTTTGATTGGCAATAGAATCTTTTCTTCAAAATTTATAACTGTATGGTAATGATTTTGCAGAATATAATTCTAAAAAATTAGTTATTTTACCAAAATACAAAATAAAATTCTAAGTATTTGTTGTGGGCAAAATAATCTTTTGTTATCTTTGCATCGCAATTCAATTTAAGATGGATTGTGAAATCAATACCACCATTGATTTATAAAGATCTGAGGGAGAGAACAGGCTCTACGAACTCGAAGCAACCTACTTGCTAAACCCAAAGCGGGAAAGGTGCTAAATCCTGGCCAATAGGTAACTATAAATTGATTGGGAACTATGAAAACACTTGTAAAGCGTTTGTTCGTCTCCATTGCTGTGAGCGAACTTTTGCCACAACACCCTGCCAAGCTGGAGCCTTCGTGTTGTTAATGTTTGTTGGCCAAGATTGAATAGGGTAGTAACCAGCCTGTTCATTTGTTTGGTTCAGTCACTTTGCCCCTCTGCTGAAAAGCGGGTTTGGTGTAGCATGGTGGTAATGTGCATCAGATCTTCCCCGGGAAGAGGGGGCAATGTGGCAGTTTTTTACACCTTTAAAATCCAGTTTAATATATTAAAATTTATTCATAATGAAAATCAAATTTCTATCTATCGCTTTTGCGTTGTTCTCGCTGGGGGCTTCCGCCCAAAATAGCCCTAAGGAAATTTCGGGCAAAATCATCGATTCTACCACTTCAGAACCAGTGGTGGGAGCGGTTGTTGGAATCAAAGGTTCTACCAATGCTGTTGTGACCAATGGCGATGGGAAGTTCAAAATCAAAACCTATTCTCCATCACCCGTCACCATACGGGTTTCTTACATAGGTTATAACTCGAAAGACTATATAGTGCAGGACGATAATTTGAATTTTACATTGCCTTTGTCTCCCCAAATCAACGAAACAGATGCTGTGGTCGTGACGTCTAGGCGTAGGGAAGAAGCCGTGCAAGATATCCCAATTGCGGTGACTGTAGTAGGTGGTAAAAAAGCGGAAGATGCGGGTGCATTCAATGTAAATAGGTTGAAAGAACTTACGCCCACTGTACAGTTGTATCAGTCCAATCCACGCAATTCGGGACTTAACATTCGTGGTTTGGGCTCTACATTTGGGCTTACCAACGACGGTATCGACCCAGGTGTGGGCTATTACATCGACGGGGTGTACTACGCTCGTCCTGCCATCACTGCCCTCGATTTTGTGGATATAGACCGTGTGGAAGTGTTGCGTGGCCCTCAAGGAACTCTTTTTGGTAAAAATACCACCGCAGGTGCCTTCAATGTGGTGACTCGTGCCCCAAGTTTTAAACCGGGTGCTACTGCTGAGGTAAGTTACGGAAACTTCAACTATGTGCAGGCAAGAGCCTCTGCCACAGGCCCTATTATCAAAGATAAACTTGCTGCAAGGGTGTCTTTTTCGGGAACCAAGCGCAACGGTACTATATATAATGTGAACAGCCAGAAGTGGATAAACAATTTGGATAACCAAGGTGTCAGGGCACAGTTGTTGTTTACTCCTACCAGAAAAATCAAGATTAACCTTACGGGTCATTTCAATTCTTCGATGCCTGAGGGCTTTTCGCAGGTGATTGTAGGGGTGGTAGAAACAAAACGTGCACCTTTCCGTCAGTTCAACAACATCATCAAAGATTTGAATTACCAGTTGCCCACCACCAATCCTTTCGATAGGGTAGTTGACCAAAATACTACTTGGAAGTCGCACAACGACATAGGCGGTGCTTCTTTGAATGCCGATTTTAAAATTGGCCGCGGTGTATTGACCTCGACTTCCGCTTGGAATTTTTGGACTTGGAACCCTTCCAACGACCGAGACTTCACAGGATTGTCGGTTTTAAATAAATCACAAGCCACATCTCGCCAAGAACAAACATCTCAGGAAATACGCTATGCGGGCAATATTTCAGACCGTATAAGCGGTGTGGTGGGAGCTTTTGCTTTGAATCAAAGTGTTTGGTCAAGGCCTGTGCAAATAGAACAAGTGGGGGCTGACCAATGGCGCTTTTCGATAGATACCGATCCTGCCAAAGCATCGGCTGCTACTATTTCCAATTGGAAAACAGCTTTGGCTGGTTTTGGCACCAACACCTACAACATCATCAATTCGACCAGTGCAGCGGCTTTTGCAAACGTTGATTGGGAGATGTTTAATGGATTTCATGTACAGCCCGGTATTCGCTATAATTACGACCAGAAAAAGGTTAATTATGTAAGAGAGGTGTTTGGTGGGCCAGAAAACCCCACTGCTGCTCAAATCGCAATTCAAAGAAAGGTTTACACCAACCAGTCGTTCAATACGACTGCCGACAATACCAACTTGAGTGGTATTCTGACACTTTCCTACAAGCCGTCTAGCAACCTGAATACTTATGCAACTTATTCAACAGCATACAAGCCCATAGGTGTAAATGTGGCAGGTCTTCCCACATTGCCCGATGGTTCAGCCGATGTGAGTCA
>DMUD01000073.1:3776-5331 GCA_003476475.1 Cytophagales bacterium
GCCGATGTGAGTTTAGCCACAGTAAAGCCCGAGTATGTAACTCATTTTGAAGCAGGTGTGAAATCTTCTCCCACTCAAAATACGATTTTGAACTTGACTGCTTTTCAAACCAACATAGACGATTTTCAGACCAATGTTCAATCGCCAGAATTGGGTGTGAACCGTGGCTACTTGGCCAATGCTGAAAAAGTACGAGTACAAGGTTTAGAGTTAGACGGTTCGGCTAAAGTGGGCAAATACTTGAGTTTCAATTTGGGAGTGGCCTACACCGATGCCATATATGTGAAATTTGAAAATGCACCACTGCCATTGGAAGAAACGGGCACCACTACTCCCGACCCTAACAACCCTAGCAAGACCATATCACGCAGCTTCAAAGATATTTCAGGTTCTGAATTGCCAGGTATTTCCAAGTGGGCAGTAACATTGGGCGGCGAGGTTACCAGCAACGAGGCAAGTTTTGTGGGTCAAAAGGGCAAGTTCTTCCTTGCATTGGATGGTTTCTACCGTACTTCCTTCTCGTCTAGCCCCACTCCTTCGGCCTATTTGAACATAGATGGATACGCATTAGCCAACGGAAGACTTGGTTTCCGCGCTACCAACGGCTTGTCGGCTTTTGTTTGGGGACGCAATATTTTAAACCAAAACTATTTTGAACAATTGTTGCCAGCCGGTGGAAATGCAGGCCAATATGTAGGTGTGCTTGGCGACCCTCAAACCTATGGTGTTACTGTAAGATACTCATTCTAATGTTATGTTAGAGATGTGTTAAAGTTAATTATCACAACAAGCTTCCCAGGCACAATGTACCTGGGAAGCTTTTTCTGTGATAAAAAAATAGGTGTAGAAAAAGACAAATTACCATTACACATTCATTTTATGTAAAAAAGATGGAAAATAAACCCAATTATTCACTCAAAGACTTGGTATTCTATTTTTTGAAATTAGGTGCCTCGGGTTTTGGTGGCCCTGTAGCTTTGGTGGGCTATATGTACCGCGATTTGGTCGAAAACAAACAATGGATTTCAGACGATGATTACAAAGAGGGTTTGGCTTTGTCACAGTTAGCTCCCGGGCCATTGGCGGCACAGTTGTCTATTTATTTGGGCTATGTGCATTACCGTATTTTGGGCGCGACACTTGCAGGTTTGGCGTTTGTTTTTCCGTCATTTCTAATGGTTTTGGCCATTGGCTGGGCTTATGTCACATTCGATGGATTGCCACTAATGCAGTCTATTTTTTATGGAGTGGGCGCTGCCGTTATTGGCATCATAAGTATTGGTAGCTACAAACTTACCTCCAAAAGCATAGGCAAAGATTATTGGTTGTGGGCTATTTTCTTGGTTTTGGCGGTCTTTACTTTTATTACAGAAGAAGAAAATATGTGGCTCATCATAGGAGGTGGTGTCTTGATTTGGTTAATGAAGAGCCCACCGAAATGGAACTTTGGTTCGTTGAAAACAATAGCGTTGCCCGTTCTATTGCAAATTCCTACCCAAGATTCCACCAATGCCAAATTGTGGCAAATAGCTTGGTTTTTTACCAAAGCAGGTGC
>DMUD01000012.1 GCA_003476475.1 Cytophagales bacterium
AAGAATTTTGGAAATGATTCTACCAACCAGTGATAATAGTTATGTACTGTAGAACCACCTGCTATAGCCGAGAAAGCAATTCCATCGAGATAAAGTGGTTTTGGAGATAAAAAGTATCGGTGAAAAATATTGTTATCGTTTCCGTCAAATGTATATTTCTTTAGTTTTTCTGAATACTGAAATGACAACTCAGAAACTAACCTATTCTCATTGGTAATAACAGCATCATTTCTTCCATGGTCGGTATCAAGACGGCCTTCGTCCAATACATAAAACACATTTTCTCCTTCGTATTCACTACACTTCACTTTTTCGACAGTGTTAGCTTCTTTTATTTTGTAACAATGAACCAAAGAACTATCAGATAAGTCACGAACACTACACACACCAGCCGGCCTGTAACTTGCTTTTAGCAGCTTGTTCACTCTAAAAAAAAGACTTTGAATTACCTTTTTAGGTAGCCCTATCATCAAACTACTTTTTGTACTTTGTCAGAAACTCATCAATATCAAAAAACATAGATTCCACGTCTTTCAATTTATCCTCTTCAAAATCCCACCATTTTATTTCTAGCAAAGCCTTTATTTGTTCGTCTGTAAACCTTTTTCGGATAAATTTCATGGGAGCCCCCACAGCAATGGTGTATGGAGGCACGTCTTTTGAAACAACTGTTCCAGCCCCTATCACCGCACCATCGCCAATTTTAACGCCATCAAGAATTGATACATTCATGCCAATAAATACATCATTCCCAATTTCAATGGGTTTAAACTCTAAGATTTTATCTGTTTTAGAAAATGTAATACCAACCTGTGAACGAGTAGAATAAAATACCGGAGAAGTTGAAAGGCCGTTGGTAGGATGTATGCCATAACCGCACGTAAGATTCGGACCAATCGAACAAAATTTTCCTATTGAAGTAAATTGTATTCTGGCATTTTCGGCAATGTAGGTGTATGCGCCAATTTCAGAATGATTGACAAAAAAAGGCTTTTCAAGCACAACATTTTCTCCCCTAGTAGATGCGTTGAAGATGCGATTGGTTTTCCTAAAAAAACTTTCCTCGCCATAAAAACGATCATATCTGTAGAGAAGACTATTGACGATTCGTACTGCTAACTCGTTTATTTTCTTTCCAAATTTGGATAATGGCTTTTTTTGTTTTTGGAAGCTTCTTCCCTCGAAAATAGCACGTTCGGCTTCAAAAAAAGTATCCAACTTTTGGATAGTTGCTTTGTCTTCTTCTATGTTCTGATGTTTTGAAACATTTATTGACTGCGCAAAAAGTTTGGAATCGTATAATCCAAAATTTACTGAATTGATACCAGAACCATCGTGACCTATGTTTCTAACCAATGATACCTGTGGGAACAACGAAAAACCACCCCTAAAATACCATGATGCATACCAACGAACCGCCCATGTTTTTCGTTTTCCTATGTAATTGTCAAATAATTGCACATAAAAATTAGCGTTGCCGCCAACATTGAATTTGTCTATTTCGGCTTTGTTATTCAATTTCAACATGAAAGCCTCCACATCATCGGAATAATGATCCCAAGCACGTTTCCATGTGCCCCAACCCCAACAAGAAAGCATTTTCAAAAAAACTATACCGTCCTGAAAATTATCGTCAATCGGATACATGTAACCTGAAACATGCATTACTTTCTCCTCATTCTCATAAAACGAGAGAGCATCATTCATGTATTTCAAAAATCCTTTTGAGGTTACGATATCATCTTCGAGCACGATTATTTTTCCATGCCTGTTTACAATTTCAGTTACCCCATGCACAATTGAATCGGCCAAGCCTTTGTTACTTGAAGACTCAATTACATGTACTTCCTTGCACCAATTTTTACTCTTAACGACCTCCCTTGTTTCTGATATTAGTGAAATAACCTCTTCATTGGCATTTTCTTTTGGGCCATCCGCATATATATACAACACCGATTCGCTAGCCAATTCATTCTGAGCCAAAGCCTCGAGTGTTTGCCGCGTATGCTTGGGACGATTGTAAACAAAAAGTACTATTGGCGCTAAGTCAACTGTCATATTTTATGCGTTATTGCCGACAACTGAAAACAAAATTTCATCTATTTTCCCAATATGTTTTTCCATGGTAAAATATTCCAACACTCTTTTTTTTCCTTTTTCGCCCATGACTTTTGCTTTCTCACGGTCTTCAAACAACTCCATCATCGCATTGGCCATGGCCTCCACATCTCCTTCTTCTACCAAAAAGCCTGTCTCCTTGTCCAATACCACATCGGGTATACCCGCATGCCTTGTAGATACAACAGGCAAAGCAGCTGCTTGCGCTTCTAAAACTGCTACTGGGGTACCTTCAGAGTCTCCGCTTGAAGCCATGACAGAGTGCTGCAAAAAACAGAAACTGTTTTCCATTTTGTTTATTACTTCTTCAGGGCTTAATGGACCCGTAAAGGTCACGTTGGGTATTTTTAGCTGGTAACACAAATCTCGACATATAGGCAACAGCAATCCATCGCCAGCGAAGATTAATTCAGCTTCAGGAAACTTTTCTACTACTTTTTTAAAGGCAAGTATTGTAAGGTGAGGTGCTTTCTTTTCGGTAAACCTTCCAACAGCAAAAAAAGATTTGGAATGATAATTGGGTTTTAAATCAAAAAAAGCGAGAGAAGGCCCATACGTATTTAAAACTAATTTTTGAGGATTTGCTCCTAAATGAAGCAAGTCTAAGTACATTTTATGTGACACTGCAATTACATGACTACAGTAATCAAACATCAACTTGTATTTTACACTGTATTTCTTCAATGCTTCCTTCTCTGAAGCATCAAATCCATGAAAATGTACAATAAGAGGGACTCCAACCTTTTTACAAGTTTCAAATATTTCAGCTCCTGTAGTACCGTACTCAGCCAAAACAATCTCAATTTTATTGCCTTTTATATAGGATTTTAAACCTTCCTCTAGAGGATTTAATCTTGGAAAGAATTTATATCTGAAAACA
>DMUD01000075.1 GCA_003476475.1 Cytophagales bacterium
ATATGGCATTAAAAAACCTTATATTTTACAGGTAGGCACATTAGAAGAGCGCAAAAATGCAGTTTTGACCTTACAGGCATTTTCAAAAAGCAATTTGAAGGAGGATTTTGAATTGGTGCTTGTAGGCAACAAAACTCCCTACTGTGAAAAATTGTACAATTTTGCGAGAAAGGAAAATCTTCTAGACAAAATAAAGTTCGTACATGGGGCTGAATTCAAAGATTTTCCGCTCTTGTACCAAGGAGCCACCTTGGCTGTTTACCCTTCGTTTTTTGAAGGTTTCGGCATTCCGATATTAGAAGCATTGTACAGCAAAACACCCATTATTACCTCCCAAAATGGCTGTTTTAAAGAAGTAGGTGGAGAAGCAGCTACCTACATAGACCCTTACAATGCGGATGATTTGTGTAAAAAAATGGAAATAATAGCTGGCAGTAATTTTGTCAGACAAGAGCTCAGAAATCTGGGCACTACACAAATAGAAAAATTTTGGGCTCCAGCGCTCATTGCCAGGTTACAAAGTATTTACGCTGAAATAGTATAAACATTGGAAATTGCATATCTCTCTACTTTTGACCTATTTTACACTAAATGAATATATTGCCTAACAAGCAAAATATTTGACCAAAACCTGGAATTTGTAATTTGATTGACCTCCGTTCGGTTACTTATTTTTGAAATCATGTATAAAAAGAAAAAAGAGACTTCCAGATGAACGATCAGGAAATTCTCGATAGGATAAAAAAGGGAGATGAGGCAGCTTTGGACTACCTCTACAAGAAAAATTATAAAATGATGGTCAACATGATCATCAAGAATAATGGGTCTGAAGATGAAGCCAAAGACGTTTACCAAGAAGCTTTGTTGGCTTTTTGGACTAAGGCCGCATCGGGAAAAATGGAAATGACATCAAAAATCAGTACCTACCTTTACAGTATTTGTCAAAATCTGTGGAGAAAAGAGCTGAGCCGAAAATCAAAATTGACAAACGAACAAAAAGACGGACCACAACCCGACAAATCTGAAGAAACAGAAAGAGCAAAAATCATTAACAAATGTTTGAACGAATTAGGCGAAACATGTAAAAAAATACTGTATTATTTTTACTACGACGAACTATCGATGGAAGACATTGCTGAAAAGATGGGCTTTGCCAACGCAGATACTGCAAAAACAAAAAAATATAAATGCAAAAAAGAACTAGACAAGCTTGTCAAGAGTAGATATTCGACACAAGATTTTCTAGACTAAAAAAAATACAAATGCTGAATAGCGAAGCACATAAAGAACTAATTGATTCTTACTTGAGAGGAACTCTCAGCACAGAAGAATCGGAATTGTTGGAGAAAAATGCAAATTCGGACATTAGGCTGAAAAATGAACTTGACCTACAAAAATCAATAATCGAAGCCTTGCGTGCCAACCGCAAAGCAGACCTAAAAGCACGTTTAAACAAAATTAATGTAAACACCTCTTCTTCATCGAATTGGTGGAAATATCTTACAGGGGCTACTCTCATTTCCACTATTGGAATTTGGTTGTACTTACAAAATCGTGTCGAAGATATTACGAGCAAGTCCCAAACCGTATTTTCTGGCGCACCAAGTGTACAAAAACAAATGGAAACCCTTTCTGCAGAACCACAAATTTCCAAGTCAGACAACCATCATTTAGCTATTGTAGAAAATACCGCAAAAGAGACATTGGCTGAAAAAAAAGTAATTAAAAGGGCTAAAAATAGTACAAATATAGAAACGGAACCAAGCTTACCAAACATCAACACGATTCAGGATAATACCCCCGAGCCATTGAACAAAGACATTACCGCTCCAGAAGGAGATTTGACCAAATCGGTACAATTCAACAACTCCTTAAACAATATTGAAGTGATAAAAAGCAAGCAGCATAAATTCCATTATCGTTATTTCGACAAAAAACTGTATCTCTACGGCAATTTCGATTCCAGAATGTATGACATATTGGAACTAAATACCAGTAAGGGCCAAGCATTCTACCTGATGTTTGAAAACAACTATTATACATTAGAACCCCACAAAACTGAAATTTCGAAACTAGAAATCGTGAAAGATAAAAACACGATAGCAGAGTTGAAGGAGGTGCAGAAAAAGTAAACAAGGCTCCTGCTCCTAAAATTTCCCTATTTCCTGTATAATCGTTAATCTTGCATGCTTATTTTTGCGTGGCATGAAGAAAAAAGTAGTCTTAGCGTTCAGTGGTGGTCTCGACACCACCTATTGTCTTAAATATTTATCGGAAGACAAAGGGTTTGAAGTACATACTGTAATTGTAGATACAGGTGGCTTTAGTGCTGAAGAACTTTCCGATATTGAACGCAAAGCCCACGAACTGGGAGTAGCAAAGCACAAATGTGTGCAAATGGTAAACCGTTATTACCAAGAATGTATCCGATTCATGGTGTACGGCAATGTCCTGAAAAACAACACCTACCCTCTTTCGGTCAGCGCCGAAAGAATGTTTCAAGCATTGGCAGTGGCAGAATATGCCCGTGAAATAGGCGCAGACGCAGTTGCCCACGGAAGTACTGGTGCCGGCAACGACCAAGTACGTTTCGACATGGTATTTCACATCCTCATACCGGGGGTTGAAGTGATTACCCCTATCAGAGACAACAAACTTTCGCGCGAGGCCGAAATAGAGTATCTTAAAGCGAAAGGCGTGGTACGCGACTGGACTAAAGCGACTTATTCTATAAACAAAGGCATTTGGGGCACCTCGGTAGGTGGCAAAGAAACGCTCACATCTGACCAATACTTACCCGAATCGGCCTTCCCTAGCCAACTGCAAGAAAAAGGCGAAGTAGAATTAGAATTGCATTTTGAAAAAGGTGAATTAAAAGGAATAAATGAGGAAAAATTTCCAAATCCTGTAGATGCGATTCAAAAGTTGAACGAAATAGCGCGCAGGTATGCCATAGGGCGCGACATTCATGTAGGCGATACCATCATTGGAATAAAAGGCAGAGTAGGTTTCGAAGCGGGCGCTCCGCTTATCATCATCAAAGCACATCATACTTTGGAAAAGCACACTCTTACCAAATGGCAAATGTATTGGAAAGACATGTTGGCCAACTGGTATGGCACTTTACTGCACGAAGGTCAATACTTGGAACCCGTGATGCGCAACATTGAAACTTTTTTGGAAGACTCGCAAAGCAGCGTGACCGGCAGCGTGAAAGTGCACCTAGCCCCCTACCACTTTTATGTGGTGGGCATCACCTCAGAATTTGACATGATGAACAGCAAATTTGGCACGTATGGCGAAATGAACAATACGTGGAGCGGCGACGATGTAAGAGGTTTTACCAAAATATTGGCCAACCAAGCCATGTTCCATCAACTTGTGAACTCCACAAAGTAGTTAATTCACAAAGGTTTTGGTATTCATTTTTCCTAAGCCACCCAAATACGGACAGTCGTACAGGCTTTGTACATCTTTAAAAGGTACAGCCACCTTTTCATAGTCGTACACATCACGCAAACTTTTGGTCAAGTTATTGTCTCCCATACTTACATCAACGTCTATCATTTTCATTTGGCTAGGATGTTCATAGCCGCAAGCGTGAGTTATTTCCAACATTTCTTTGCGCAATGTTTTGATGTAGTTGTACAATCTTTCTGACTTTAAAGTAGGATCGATACCCGATTGCAGCCATTTACTGGATGTAGCAATGCCTGTGGGGCATTTGTTGGTATGGCATACCTGGGCTTGAATACAACCTATCGACATCATAGCCTCGCGGGCTACATTTATCACATCGGCACCCATAGACATGGCCATGAGGGCGCTAGCAGGAAAACCTAGTTTACCCGAGGCCACAAACACAACACGTTCGGTCAATCCTCTTTCGGCAAAAAGTTTATAAACAGCCGAAAAGGCAAAGATAAATGGCAAAGAAACACTATCGGCAAAAGAAGGTGGTGCCGCTCCAGTGCCCCCTTCTCCACCATCAATGGTAATAAAATCGGGGCCTATACCACGTCTTTCCATTTCATCGGCCAAAATATGCCAATGGTCTAATTTGCCTACCGCTGCTTTGAATCCAACTGGAAGGCCTGTCTTATCGGCTATTTCTTCAAAGAAATCTAACATTTCAGGCACATTTTTGAATGCCGAATGGTACGGTGGCGAAACCAAGTCCTTTCCCATGGGCACATGGCGTATTGCGGCTATTTCGGGCGTTATCTTTTTGGCTGGCAAAACACCGCCTTTGCCAGGTTTTGCCCCTTGCGAAAGTTTTACATCGATGGCCCTCACAAATGGATTTTCTTGTACCAAATCGACAAGTTTTGGCATAGAAAACCGACCATTATCGTCTCTAACGCCAAAATATCCTGTACCAAAATGGAACACAATATCGGCTCCGTTTTGGTGGTAAGGTGACAGCCCGCCTTCGCCAGTATTTTGGTAACACCCCACTTTCATCGCTCCTTTATTTAGCGATTCTACAGCCCTCGCCGAAAGCGAGCCGTAGCTCATGCCCGAAATATTAGCTACCGAATATGGCCTATATGGTTTTTTTCTTTTGTTGTACAAGCCCATCACTTTTGCACAAGGCACAAAAGCAGGATCTTTTCTGTTGATATGGTCTTTTGGCAAGGCATAGGGAAAAAGTGATGGATTGATGAAAACATGGCCTGCTTTGTACAAATCTTGGTCGGTACCGAAACCCGAATAATTATTTTCAACTTTAGAAGAGGCATAAACCCACGAACGCTGGCTACGATTGAAAGGCAACTCTTCGCGGTTATTGGCTACAATGTATTGGCGCAGTTCAGGGCCTATTTTTTCCAACAAATACCGAAGATGCCCCACCACTGGGTAATTGTGCTTGATGGTGTGCTTTTTATTAAAAAAAACATCTTTGATGGCCACCAAAGCCAAAAAAATGAGCAGTATTACCAAAAGAACCTCCCACACATGTTGTTTGCTGAAATAATCGATTAAAATGTTCATAATATGAATGTTAAAATCTTAAATGTGCACACTAAAGAAATACGACATCTTCTACCACCTTGGCTCCTGCCTCTTTATTAATCAAATCTATAATGGTTTGTTTTGAAAGCATCATGTCTTTTTTCAAAGGAGAGGAGGAAAGCTTCAAAAACATCAATTTATCCTTAAAAAATATTTTTTCGGTTCGGCTGGAAATGGTTTTCCCCATAATTTTTTCCCAATTCGCCACCACAAATGTCTCGTTGAATTTACCTTCTAACTGGTACAGTTTCAGTAATTCTGCAATGGCATCGCCCGCAGTTACTGCCACCGACTTACGATAAGTTGGTTTGCTATTTCGACCAAAAGCCATATAAATTCAAATTGTGTTAAAGGTAGCTATTTCCTTATTTTCAGAGGCAAACAATGACGCTATTCTTTTAGGTGTTGAATCGGTAATAAACACCTGACCAAAAGTACCTGCATTGACCAGTTGCGCAAGGTTGAAAACCCTGTTTTCATCGAGCCTATCGAAAATATCGTCTAGAAGAAGCAAAGGCTTCTTTTTTCTGATGTTGCTTACAAAATGAAAATGGGCGAGTTTCAATGCCAGCACAAACGTTTTTTGTTGCCCCTGAGAAGCAAATCGCTTTACTGCGCTACCATTCAACAAGAAATCATAATCGTCGGAATGAATGCCCAAAAGAGTGCGCTGTGCTTTCAAATCTTGCTGATGATTTCGAAGAAAACGAAACGAAAAATCTTCATTCACACATTCCGAACGATATTGAAACTGTGGTTCTTCGGCTGCTACGGCCAACTGGCCATAGGCCTTTTGAAAACTGCTCAAAAAACTTTTAACAAACAAATTCCTTTCATTCGATATATATTGATTCAAAGGCAACATTTGGTCGTCGTACACTGAAAGCAGACTAACGTTTAGTTTTCCCGCTTCCGCCATTTGTTTCAAAAGGGCATTGCGCTGTTTCAGCAATCGATTGTAAACCAACAGTTTTTCCAAATATTCAGCGTTGGCCTGCGAAAGAACCAAATCGAAAAATTTACGCCTTGTTTCACTTCCTTCTCGAATCAAATCAGTGTCGTAAGGACTTACCAAAACAACCGGAAAACGCCCAATGTAACCCGAGAGCCGTTCTGGCGATTTGCCATCGACCAAAAAAACTTTGGCTTGCTCTTTTTGGCACACACACTCTACCTTCACTTGCTTGTCTTTTTCCACAAAATGCCCTTCAACACGAAAAAAATCCTTTTCATGCATTATAGCCGATAGGTCGAATGGCAAAAAGGCACTTTTGGTATTGCACAAAAAATAAATGGCGTCGAGCACATTGGTTTTGCCCGTACCATTGGGTCCCACTATCAAGTTGAGGTGGCTAGCAAAGACATGGTCAAGACGGGCATAATTTTTAAACTGGGTAAGATGGAGAGAAGATAAATGCATGTTTTGGCTCAATCTTCCAGAGCGCTAGTCATAAATGTATTCTTCAATAGCATCCAAACCAAAAAGAAAAACAAGCCCCAAGTCAGATATATGAAGTAAAAGTCTCTTGTGTCCTTAAATCTGGTCTCTTTTATTTCGGCTTTCTCATACTTATCTATCTGGGTAAAAATTTTCTGTAAAGCGTTGTTTGAAGAGGCTCTGTTGTATCTACCTGAAGCAATTCCGGCAATTTGTCGCAAGGTGCTTTCGTTCATCATGTTTTCTACATACTGTGTATTTCCAAACATGTCTTTTCCATAAGGCACCCTTCCGTCCTGCCCTACTCCTATGGTGTAAATTTTTATGTTGTAGGCAATGGCCAATTTGGTAGCCGTAATTGGTTCAATGTTTCCTGCAGTATTTTCGCCGTCACTTATCACAATCATGACTTTTGTTTTCGATTTCGATTCCAACATTCTGTTTGTAGCAACTGCTATGGCCGAACCTATGGCAGTACCGGGCTTTTGAATCAAATCGTGTTTTACATCGTCGAGATAGGCATACAACAGTTCGTAGTCGGTAGTAAGGGGGCACATAGAAAAAGCATCGCCGGCAAAAACCACCAACCCAATTCGGTCTTGAAACCTACCTTTAATAAATTTTGTAGCTACTTTTTTGGCTGCTTCCAAGCGGTTGGGCTTAAAATCTTCGATAAGCATAGACTCGGAAATGTCTAAACAAAGCATGATGTCTATCCCTTCTGAATAAAACTCCACTTGCTCGTTTGTCTTCTGCGGACGAGCCAACGAAACAAGAATCATGGAAATAAAAAAACAAAAAAAGACATCCGGTATAAAACGGAGCAATGTAATTGGGCTAGATTTGGCCTGCCTTTTCAAAAAGGCAAATTCCAGTTTCTGACGAAACTTGATATAAATTATCCAACGAAGAACGAAAAGCAGTGGGACAAAAGGAATTAGGTACAGAAAATTGGAGTTCTCCCAAACAAACCCCTTGAACATGCTTGGATAAAACCATTCAATCGAAAACCATTCCCATATATTTGTGACATGCCCTTTCATCCCGTTTTCGATTGCTTTGTGTGGTACAACATCACTGCCAATTCACGAAGAGCCAAAAAATCTTGAATAGGCAGTTCATGCTCTCTCCCACTATACATGGCCACATCTATATTTCGAAGATTCTTTTTTACATTATCATTTTTCAGATAGCGCCCTATTTCAGAGGAAGTAAATGTAGTGTAAGGCTTTTTTTCCAATTTTTGAATGTATTTTTTCCAAAGTGAAACGGCCGATTCCATCTGAGAAGGCGAAACCATGTTTTGCAAAATAGCATCGTATTGCTTTAAAAATATTTCATAAGTTATTTTTTGGCGATAACGTGCAATTTGCGCCATTATCTTTTTGCCAAATATCCAGAAAGCTGTAAAGAATATGAGCACAAAAACACCCAACACAATGCCTAGCATTGCATAATTGAAATGAGTATCTAAAACTAAGGAAGTGGTATTGGATTGAAGCTTTAACGTGTCGGACACTACCTTTATTACAGGTACTACCGCCAAAGAGTCTATATTCGAAAACACTTTCAACGTGTCTTTGCCCTTAATTATCAGCACGGGCATTGTAAGGGCATGTATGCCTTCTATTTCAAAAAGCGACAAGGTGTACACCGCACTGTCTATACTTTTGGAATTGATGGTAACGGTTGGAAAGTATTTTTTAGAAATAAATTCAAAAGGAGCGTAATTGAAATTTGAATCGGGAAAAAGTACTTCCTTGTCTGGGGCATGAGTGTAATAAAAAATAGCCTCGACATGTTGGCCTACTTGCACCGAATCAGAAAGAAACTTCAAACGGGGATTTTGGGCAAATAAGAAACTATGAAAGAATGACAATAAAAAGCCAAAGAAAACAAAGTGATATTTGTTACGTGCTGTATGTAGAAAAAACCAATACATAGCACAAAGATAAATAGCTAAGCGAATTTGTAACAGAGATTATCTTGAGCATTCATGTCGAAATTCAAAAAAAACTTTTCCTTTTAGGAAAACTGAAATCTAGATTTCAGTTTAGTACTTTGTTTCAACACCGCAGCGGAAGGAGGAAAAAGTAGCCTGCTCAACTTGGCATGAAGTTCGTTTTCAGGCACATCGTAAAACAATTGACCATAGTCTGCAATGGAAATCTTACCGGTTTCTTCAGAAGAAACTACCACCAAACAATCTGAATTTTCGCTAATACCCAAAGCCGAGCGATGGCGTAGTCCAAGGTTGGTAGGCAAATCGTCCGATTCGGATACAGGCAATATACAACGTGCTGCTTTTATTTTCCCATCAGAAACAATTACAGCGCCATCGTGCAGAGGACTATATTTGTTGAAGATAGAAAGTAATAGCTTACGCGATATGGCCGCATCTAGCAATTCGCCTGTTTCGGTGTAGTAACGCAAATCGGATGTGCGAGTAAATATAATAATGGCTCCTGTGTAGGTAGAAGCCATGTTTTTAATGGCTTCAATTGCAGGGCTGATGTCATAATGGGATGCTTTTGCCGGGAAAATTCTCAATGAAAAAATGGTCTCGATAAAGGAACTTCTACTGAACATGAGAAGAAACCTTCTGATTTCGGGTTGAAACAAAACAATGAGTGAAAGAACCCCAACCCCCACAACTCGACCAAAAATGGCGGTTAGCATTTGCATGTCCAATGTTTTGAAAATCAAATAACAAATGTAAAAACCAACGCTACCCACAAATACTTTCAAGGCAACCGTACCACGCACTAACCTATACATCTGATAAAAGAGAAAGGTAAGCACTGCTATCTCTGCCACATCTACTAACCGCATCTCCAAAAAACCAATCTTCACCAAAAAGAGCATTTTCATTTCAATTCATTTTGGAAGTTCCACTTATTCATTTTGAACATGCTATGCAGTTTTATTGCCTGCATAGCTTCTTTCACATCATGTACCCTAAGTATGTGTGCACCATTTTGCAAAGCCACCATGTGCAAGGCAGTAGTGCCGTTCAGGGCATCTGCAGTTTCTACACTCAATGTTTTACTAATCATCGATTTACGACTTATTCCCACCAAAATTGGGCACTCCAAGATTTTGAATAAAGCTAGATTGTCCAAAAGATAAAAATTCTGATCGGTGGTTTTTGCAAAACCAAATCCCACATCTAAAATCACGTCAGACACTCCGATTGACAGCAAATTATGCAATTTTTTCTGAAAATAATCTATCAATTCTTGCTCTCGAAAAAAATAATCACTCGCCAGAGTCACCATTATCATTTTATCCGAAATGGGCCTTATTTCTTAAATGACATTCGCCCATCTATTGGAGCGCAGTTCATTTATTACAGCAGAAGAATTA
>DMUD01000048.1 GCA_003476475.1 Cytophagales bacterium
TCAGTTATCGTTTGTGTCATTTTGGTGGTTGTGGTTTTGGGTAAGTTCTGTTTTTGAATTTTCAGTATTGCATTTATTATGCATATCGCTACAAGGTACTGCACCGAGTACCAATATATAGAATGCCATAAAGAATACAATTGCTTTCATTGGTGCAAAGATACTGATGTTTTAATGCAATTGGATTGCAAAGTTTAGGAACAACTATCACAAATACCTTTTAAGACGAAGTTTATTTCTTTTAACACAAAGTTTTGTGGCAAACTTATAGCTGGAATTGCTGTATCAATAAGGCAAAATGTGTTCTTACAATGCGTACAATAAAAATGGCTGTGTAAGTCATTTGGGCTACAAGTACAACCTTCTTGGCAAAGAGCATACTTTATTAAGCCTGTGCCATCTTCAATAGTATGTATCAGCTTATGTTCTAAAAAAGTTTTGAGTGTTCTGAACAAAGTAGTGGCATCAGCCCTATCGAAAAGTGCTGTAAGTTCTTTATGGCTAATGGCAGCTTTTTGTTGGCTTAGTTTTTCTAAGACCAACAAACGCATAGCTGTGGGGTTGATGCCTTTTTGAGTAAGTTTATTTTCTAAATCTAAATTGCTCATAAAAAATTATAAAAACCAAAGATTACTTTTTCCAAAGTCTGGTAAATTATCCTCTTGAAAATGGGGGTAAATTTCTGCCACCATTTCGGGGTACTTGGTTGTTACTGGTAAATTCTGTTGGCTGATGCTTTTCCAATACATTCGGCTGAACTGATATACTTGGTCTATCAATTCTCTTACTACTTCTACATCTTCTACCAATTCTTCTTTTGTGGCGGTTATTGAAACCTTGATTGGGAAATGGTAATCTTTCGGGAATAGTTTACTATCCTCTGCATATCGTGTATTGTTGAACAGTAAGTAAGAATTGTACCCAACTTTTACATATCTACCACTACGAGGCATTCTACCCGGACTGCCCAAATCAAAACCTAATAACTCTTTGCTATCGGTCTTATTGATGGTTACTACAATTACTGGCAAATCCTTTTCACCCAAATTGTCTAACATTTTGAGTATGGGTTGCAACTCCTTTTTATCTGATATTTCTTTGTAAAAATGGATGATTACCCTTTTGGCTGTTTGGTTCTTCTCTATGAATTTCTCAACTGCATTGCTTATTGATCCTGCCAATAAATCGGTTTCATCTTCTCTAAAACAGTCGAAGTTTTCAAATACACCTTCATTGCTAAAACAAAAAGCACTGCCTACGAACCTATGGGATGAACCTTGTGGTTTAAATGCTCCTACACCTATTATTATTTCATCTTCCTTTACTCTTGCTAAACGCCACGGAATACCGCCAATTTTAGCCAATAAAGCCACATAAATATTAGGTATGAAGTAGTAGAAATCCTCTTTGTTTAAATGCTCTTTGTAAAGCACCTGTGAGGATATGCCTTTGTTCAATAACAGTTCCTTGATTTTGTAATATGCTAAATGTTGTGGGTGGTCTTTTTCGGTTTTTGATATTGGGCTAATGTATATGGCCACAAATCTTGAACTGGTATCATTAAATGATTTAAGTTGCTCTGCCACTTCCTCAAAAATGGTTTCTGTGTTTTCAAATACTACTCTCTTTGACTTGTCAATACTAAGGGTTTGGTTGATGTAGTTTTGAAGGTTAGCAACTCGTTTTTCTACATTCTTAACTGGTCTGTTCCAACCGTTAATCATATAATCGTAGAGAGTATCTTTTATATATTCTCCATCGTCTTTGTGATAAATGAAAAACAGTTTAACGTGGTCTTCGGTAAATGCTTTTAATGGCTTGTGCCTCCAAATGCCAGTGCCAGGATTAATGTCTGTTTTACCTCCTTTAAACTCCAGTAAGTTTGAGTTGGGATGTGTTTCAAATACTTTGTTGTTAGGTACTTTGTAGAAACCATCTTTATTGAGCTTGAACATTGCTTTAAAAGCATCTGTATTGAGATAGGCATTATAGAAGCTCTCTAAATGCTTTAAGTAGATTGGGAAACGGTTTTCTTTTTTCAGTTCCTCTTTTTCAATGATAAATTCTTTCTTTAGTGCATTGCTTAAAATGGGGTATAGCGTTTCTTGGTTCTGCCTTAAATCTTCTGGCATCTTCTCATACTTATACACTGTGCCATTACAATTGACAAGGTTGTATTTGGTGGTGTCAAAATCTGCTATCTCTGAAATGCTTTTGTGTAATATCTTAGAAGTGCCATTGTAGGCTACTACAAATTCATAACCGTTTGCAGTAACTTGGTTGAATTGGACTTTGATGGTGAAATTATTGTAAAGCTGATATACTTTGTTTTTGTGCAATGGGTCTTTAAACCATACTTCAATATCATCTACATAATTAGGAAACACAATTGCCCCTTCAATACTCTTGAAATAATTAAATACCAAATGGCGGAAATAGTGGAGTGAAAAGTTTATAGCATCAGCAAACTTTATTTCTTTGGTAATTGCTCCTTCTCTCGGTGCTTGGAAATCAGTATAGTAATTCTTATGCTTTGCTTCTCTGCCTTCGGGGAAGGTTTCCATAATTTTACCCCAGTAGATAGGTGCAAAGCCTCTTTGCTTCTCACCATAGAATGAGAAAGTGCCTTTACTTACAACTGGTGTAAACGGAATGATATTTAATTGAATTTGCTGCATACTACTTTAGTTTCTTTAATACTGATTTTAATGCTTCGTCTGCCATTGGTTCGCCTTGAACCATATTATACAATTGGTCGGCAAGCCAAAGGGTTTGCAATTCTTCAACATCAGCTTTAAGTATTTGGGCTAATAATGGTATTTGCTCTTTCTTTAATTGCCTATCGCCTCGTTCTACTTTGCTAATTATAGAAGTGTCCACATCCAACTGAGAAGCAAGCTGCCGAAGAAGCATATTCTGCTTCGTTCTTAATTCTCTTACACGTTCACCAAACTGTGTTGCCATTATAAAATTATTGTCTTGACAAATATTGGCAAATATAAGAAAGAAAAAACAACTATCGGAAGAAGTGAATAAAATTCGAGAAAGTGGGGAAATGAGGATTTGAGGAAAGGCGGTTTACCGCTTCCTCATATCCTTAAATCCTCAAATAGGAACTATTGAGGATTTTTGGCGTTGGGGTTGGTGTACTGGTCGTGACCATCGTACTGGATAATATCAGCGTCTTTAAACTCCTTGATGTAACGCTGTGCTGACTTGTCGGTAATGCCCAAACTTAGGGCTGTGGCTACATAAGTTTGGCGGTTGAAGTGGTAAGGCAGGTTTTCTAAAAACTGCTCTTTCTTGTGCTTGGGTTTGGGCTTGTAAGTTTCCTGGGCTATTTGCGAATACACATAACTGCTATGCTTTACCAGTATGGCAATCATATCCAACGTGTTTTGAAAGTCGGTATCGTTGCAATACAGGTTTGAGGTAATTTCTCCATCTTCCATAATGCGGAGTGCTGAAAAAATCATCATTATTCGGTAGGCAATTAAGCCCAAACGCCTTACTGAACTGATAATCTCTTCTTCTTGGATATTGACATACAGGGTTTGCATTTTTTTAAAGAATTGATTGAATTGCAATTGTTGTGCTGGGGTCAAAGAAAAGTGTACATCGGGGTTGGCTTGTAAAGTTTGGTACAAACTGAAAAACTCGTTGCCCAGCTTTTCAAAATGCACATCTAAACCGTTCTCGGTTTTAGAGGCAAACACATCTTTCCAAATCAATTTCATATTCATTACATAGAACATAAAACGGCTGAACAAACCATTTTCAGCACAAGGAATAAGGGTTGTTATTTGCTTGGGAGTTCCTGAAAGTTAAGCTGATAAACAAGG
>DMUD01000115.1 GCA_003476475.1 Cytophagales bacterium
CACTGTGATCGAGTGTGTTTTTTTTTTGTTGTTCCATCTCATCTTTTTTTTATCATTCCAACAGAAATTACATTTTGAATCTGTTCACCGGGTTCTCCAATTTTACCAACGGTGTCAACCGTTCTTCTTAAAAGTTCGGCTTGTTGTTTTTTGGTTAGCTTTTTTTCTTTTGGTGCATCTTCCGAATTGTCTTCGGTTTCTTCCACTTCTGCAATTTCTACTTCTTCGGTTTCGGCTTCTGCTTTTTGTAATATGCTGCTGTCAATTAATAATGTCTTTTCAGGATTGCACAAATCACCTAAACCTGCAACCGCAAGATTGAAAGCATCTTTGTCGAATGAGTATTTAATTCTTCCTGATGTGAAAGTTGTGTTGGCAACCGTAATCATTACCGGTGGGATTTTATATCCTGCCAAGTCCCAATCATCTTTAGTTGCCTTCCAGTCTTTACCTAAAAGCAAAAAAGCATTTCTAATAAGGTCGGGGAGTGGTGTTGATTCATCAACTTTTTGGTTGATGTCTTCTTTCACCGTTTCGTCCATGTAAATGTGATACAATCGTGAACGCAAATCTTTATCTACATTGCCATCGTCACGCACCACAACTCTTGGTGTTTTTACCAAACCTGCTTCAATGGCATCATTCAAACCAAAGTCTGAAACTATCCAAGGAAACAAAGCTTCTTCACTTGCTTTTTTCCCACTTGGTGCAAATGGTGTTGCCGATAAATCGAAACAACGTAAAATTCCTCTTGCTCTATTGATACGGTCTAAACCACCCACCCAAACGGTACTTTCTTCAATGTCTTCTTTCTTTACACCTTTGATTTTACTTTCGGCTGGAACACGCCAAGCATGGTGGGCTTCATCGTTTATTACAATGATGTTTGTGGCATTTGCCATATCGCCCAAAACTTCTTTTACATAGGCTTCATCGCTTTTTGCTCCACGTTTGTCAACCGATTTTTTCTTGGCTATCTTTTCTTCTGTTTGCCATGCCAAACCATGCCAGTTAATGATTTTTATTTTTCCTTGTCGCAAAGAATCCATCAAACCCGAAGGCACAATATTGAATTCTTCGTAATAGTTTTCAGGGTCGGTTGGATTGAGAACAGAAAGGCGATTGCGAACAGTTAAACCCGGGGCAACTATCAATACATTTTTTGAAAATCGGGTGTCTTTGCCGTTGGCCACTTTATTCAATACGTTCCATGCAATGAGTTGACTCATTACTATGGTTTTGCCCGAACCTGTCGCCATTTTATTGCACCAACGGCTAAAGGCTCCACCGTCACTCGGAATTTCAATGCCTGTTTTGTCTGCTTCGGGAGCTTCTGTAAGCCAAATCAAGGTTTCAATGGCTTCCAACTGGCAAAAGAAAAATCTACGGTCTTTGCGTTCTTCGGGGTCTTGCCAATGTTGTAAAAGCCGTTTGGTTATTCCTGTAACTCCTGGATAACCTGCTTCACGCCACTTTGATATTCTTGGACGAATGGTATTTACAAGGTCAATTTCAATAAATGTTCCCGGGTCGTCAAACGATTTTGAACTTTCGGAAGCCACTACATAACCTGCTGGTCTGCGACCTGCTTGTAAAACAATTTCTCTTGTATCTCTGATGTATTCCCAATACTGTTGCGGTTCAACGTAAAGGGAATTAATAATAAGTTTATTGATTGATTTCATCACTCAAGATATTTTGTAATACTGCAATTGTTTGATTAAAACTTTCCGCTCGATTATTATCAATATCTATAAACTGAGCTATTTCTGTCGCAAACCCTATTGCTCCGTAGCCTGGTAAAAATTTCCGAAGCTCTTCTTTTCCATTTGGCTTTTCTGGATTTCTAAATTTTGCCTTGTTTTTTAAATTTTTAGAACTTAAACCAGGAATTACCTCTTCAAGCGCATTTATGTCTCCGAAATACCAGTTTTCGAGTTCTTTACACACTATTCTAATTTTATAATTTGTAAAATTGGTTGATGAAATTAAAGCGGTTAAACTATCTTTAAGCGTCTTGCAATCACTTGAATCTTGGTCATGTATCACAACCAATTTTACAGGTTCATGGAAATTTTTGTAAACTTTTGCTTTTGTAGGAAGCGCTTTTTTCAAATGGCTTTTACCCTCAAAAGACCGAATAAATACATTCTCATTTAACTTCCAATTGGGAGATGAATTGATTTTGTCAAAAATCCCTTCAAGGAAAGCTTTCATTGAAGGTTCCTCAACTAAAATTTCTATTCTCATTAATTACTTGTTTGGGTCAGCACCTTTAAAATAATTCTCTTTCCATAAGTACCCAAGCTTATCTCCTTCCTTGGATAAACTCGCAATCATTGTATCTTCTGACGCTCTGTTCACTACGGTATGTCCATCCATTTTCGCGAGCCAAAAGACTTCGGACAATTCGGCTCCATTTAGCAAATCCGGAGAATGGGTATTAATAAAAACCTGTCCTCCTTTATGTGCGTATGTTCTAAACTCCTCTAGTAATGGCTGCATTAAAGATGGATATAATTGATTTTCTGGCTCTTCGATGCAAAGCAAAGGGTGTGGATTGGGATCATGAAGCAGAATTAGATAAGCAAACATTTTTATGGTT
>DMUD01000139.1 GCA_003476475.1 Cytophagales bacterium
ATTGATGCCTACGATTGGGTAATGGTTCCAAATGTATATGGCATGAGCCAATTTGCCGATGGCGGCCTTATGGCAACAAAACCATATATAAGTGGCAGCAGCTACATTTTAAAAATGAGCAATTTTGAAAAAGGTGATTGGTGTGCTGTTTGGGATGCTTTTTTTTGGCACTTCATGAACAAACATCGAATTTTCTTCCTTTCCAACCCACGATTGGGCATGCTGGTAAAAACCTACGACAAAATGAGCGAGGAAAAAAAACGTGCAATTCAAAAAGTTTTTAAAGAAATGGAGTTTTAAAAAACTGCGCTATTTTATTTTTTTGTTCATTCTTTCTTGCGAAATATTGGCTTATCTTACCTTTGCAAGGCTTTCCATTTTCTGCATGATTGGTCAATCTTTAATTAAAGCTAAAGAATTTTTACTTCGAGGCGAACTGGTAGCCATTCCTACCGAGACAGTGTACGGATTGGCTGGAAATGCTTTGGAAGAAAAAACTGTTGCCAAAATTTTTGAAGCCAAAAACAGACCCACGTTCGACCCACTCATCGTACACACCTTTTCTACATATCAAGCCAGAAAATATGTAAATATTTTTCCAAATTGGGCGGAAAAATTGGCGGAAAAATATTGGCCTGGCCCGCTTACTTTGCTTTTGCCTCGAAATTCACTTATTCCCGATATTGTAACAAGCGGTTCCGATTTGGTAGGAATTAGAATTCCAAATCACCCTTTGACACTAAATTTGCTTAAAGAGCTTCCTTTCCCACTTGCAGCACCTAGCGCCAATCCTTTTGGCTATGTAAGCCCCACCACAGCGCAACACGTGGCCGACCAATTGGAAAATAAAATTGGGTATATATTAAATGGGGGTACTTGCCAAGTGGGTTTGGAGTCGACTATTGTGGGTGAGAAAAATGGCAATATTTGCATTTTCAGGACTGGAGGCGTTTCGATAGAAGAAATCGAAAGCACTTTGAAAAAAAAGGTTGAAATACTGCCAAGTACTTCCAACCCAATGGCTCCAGGAATGTTGGAACAACATTATTCTCCTCACAAACCATTATTCATTGGAAATATACCGAAACTATTAGAAGAGTTTTCGGACAAAAAAATAGGGGTAATTAGTTTTTCAAAAGACTACTCCCATTTGGTAAAAAAAAGCATCGTTCTTACCAAAAAAGAAGATTTGAAAGAAGCCGCTTGCCGATTGTTCAAGACATTGCGCCAAATGGACAAAGAAGATGTAGAAATCATTTTGACAGAAATTTTTCCTGATCTTGGGCTTGGCAAGGCCATCAACGACCGTCTGAAACGGGCTGCCAACAAAAGAAAATAGCCAAGAATTTCTGAAATTCTTGGCTATTGAAAATTCAAACAAATTTTTAACCGCAATATTCGTCAAATGCCGCCATCAAATTTTCAGCAATCATTTCGGCTGGGCGGCCTTCTATGTGGTGTCTTTCAATCATGTGCACCAACTCACCATCTTTGAATAGTGCGATAGAAGGTGAAGAAGGAGGATAGGGCAACATGTGTTCGCGTGCCTTGTCTACTGCTGCTTTTTCCATACCAGCAAAAACTGTAGCAAGTGCGTTTGGCTTGTGAGCTGCTGCTTGTACCGCCATTTTTACAGCCGGCCGGGCATTGCGTGCCGCACAGCCACACACAGAATTGACTATAACCAACGCTGTGCCTTTCTGTTTCAATACATTTTCAACATCGTCGGGTGTTTTGCACTCTTTAAAACCAACCGAAGTAAGCTCTTCGCGCATGGGTTTTACCATTTCTTCAGGATACATAGCAAAATTTGTTTATTTTTTACAAAGGTTAATAGCGAATTTAATACAATACACTTTTAAAGAAATCCAAGTTCAAATTTAGCCGTTTCACTCATCATTTCTTGCGAATAGGGAGGATCGAAAGTAACTTCCACATTCACCTCTCCCACTCCTTCTATGGCTTCAATTTTATTCTTGATTTCTTCGGGCAATGACTGCGCCGAAGGACAAGCGGGTGAAGTAAGCGTCATGAGCACAAAAACATTGTTTACAGGGTACACACTCACTTCGTATATCAAGCCCAAATCAAATACATTGACAGGTATTTCAGGGTCATACACCTTTTTTATTTCTTCTAAGGCCCTTTCTTTCAACGCTTGCTCGGTCATGGCGGGTATTATTTGGTAAGTTTTGCTTGGTAAGCAATGGCATAAAACTTCATCTGCTTCAACATAGACAACAAACCGTTTGAACGTGTTTGTGCCAAGTGCTGAGTCATTCCTATTTTATCTATGAAATATAAATCGGCTTCTACAATTGCTTCAGGTTCTTTTCCCGACAAAACTCTAATAAGCATGCTCACAAGTCCTTTAACAATAACCGCATCGCTGTCGGCATAAAAACTAATTTTATTGTCTTCCAAAACTGAAATCAGCCACACATTCGACTGGCAACCTTTGATCTTGTTTTCTTCGATTTTATGTGCTTCGTCAAGAGGTTGCAACTTTTTACCTAACTCGATGATATATTCATACTTATCGGTCCAATCTTCAAACAATGAAAACTCGTCTATTATTTGATTTTGTATTTCGTTTATCGTCATTTTTGAGGCTAGTAACAAAGTTTATCTAAGCATTTTTATTGCTTTTTTTAAAGCCAAGACAAACATATCAATTTCATCTTTTGTATTGTACAATGCAAAAGAGGCACGGGTAGTTCCAAGTATACCAAATCGTTGCATTAAAGGTTGAGTACAATGGTGGCCAGTGCGCACCGCAATTCCTTGCTGGTCGAGAATGACGCCTAAGTCTTGGTGATGTACGCCATCAAACACAAAAGAAACAACGCTTACCTTTTGTTTCGCCTTTCCAATAATTTTCAATCCATCGAACTGCAAAAGCTGTGAATTGGCATATTCCAACAACTCC
>DMUD01000317.1 GCA_003476475.1 Cytophagales bacterium
CAAACAGAAGCTTGTACAAGAACGAAATTCAGTACGGCAATTTTCTGGGTTTAGTATCTCATGAATACTTTCATTTATGGAATGTAAAACGTATTCGACCTATCGAATTGGGGCCTTTTGATTACGACAACGAAAACTACACCACCATGTTGTGGATAAGCGAGGGTTTCACCAGCTATTACGACGACTATATATGCCAGCGCGCAGGTCTCATTTCTTCCGATAGGTTTCTGGATCTGATGGTTTCCAATATCAATTCAATCGAAAATATGCCAGGAAATAAAGTGCAACCGGTAAGCGAGGCAAGTTTCGACGCATGGATAAAATATTATCGTACTAACGAAAACACCCACAACACCAACACAAATTATTACTCTAAAGGAGCCATTTTGGCCATGTTGCTCGATTTGGAAATCATTTCAGCCAGCAAAGGCACAAAATCGCTCGACGATTTGATGCGTGTGCTGTATCAGAAATACTATAAAAAACTTGGGCGCGGGTTTTCTGAAGCTGAATTTCAAAAAGAGTTGGAAAATATAGTAGGTAAAAAGATGGATGGCTTTTTCCGGCAGTATGTGCATAGTGCCGAAGCTATCGATTACCCATATTATTTTGAAAAAGCTGGTTTCAAGCTGAACAACTTGAAATTGGGCAAAAAGGATGTGGGGCTAGGAATTGGCACCAGCACTAAAGATGGGAAAACGGTGATTACATCGGTGTTGCGAAATGGGCCAGCTTGGAAGTACGGACTAAATGTAAATGATGAATTAGAGGCCATAGATGGTTACAAGATAGCGTCAGACTTGAACCAGTTTTTGAGTGCCAAACAAGCTGGCGACACGCTAAAAATAATGGTAAATCGAGACGGCTTTTTACGTGAAATTAGTTTAATATTAGAGCCTTATTCGAGTTCTAGTTTTAGACTGGAAGCTCTTCCAAATCCGACGGATGAGCAAATGGCAGTGATGAGGAAATGGTTGGGGAATTAGGCTTTGAAAAGCTGAGAGATGGTTTTCATGGAAATAAACATTTTGCCACTGTCTGGTAGCAAGTTAAAACCATATTTGCTGTAAAATGTAATCGCATTATCATTAATTGGGTCAACGATTACCGCCATTGAACCTATTTCGTTTATGGAAATTGTATAGCTGCGATGCAATGCGTCCAAAAGAAGATGCTCGCCGATGCCCATTCCTTTGGTTGAAATATCTCGTGCGAGCCTGCCCAACAAGGTCACGGGTACACGGTAGTTTTTGGGCACCTTCTTTTGGTGTTCCTCTGGAATTTCGGTTCTGTCGAGGCTGTCGTTTGAAAGGGTGTAATAGCCTATGACGTCTTTGCTTTCGTTTACCGCCACAAAACAGGCGGCCAACCTCTTTTGAATGTCTTGACTGGCTTGCTTTTGCAGATATTCTGTCAATGAATCTTCTTCACAACTGAAATGGTTTCGATTGTGAACCTTTGTGTCAAGAAGAACTACTTTCAAGGAATTAGGCTTGAGAAGATTTATATTTTTTAGCCGCGTCTTTCAGTGCCTGATTGGGTTCTTGGTCTGAAAAAATGGCATCGAAGAAGATTTTCCTGTCTCGTTCGCTTGCCAAAATCTTTTTGTTTTCTTCAATGATTTCGGCCGATTTTGTTTTGATAACCCGAGTAACAAAACCACTAAATGTTCTATCGCCGCTTATTTTATGTGCTTGGAGAAACATCCTTTTTTCTTCGGGTGTTACTCTGATGTCAATTCTTTCGTTTTTGATACGATGGGCTTTCATGGTTTTGGATTACGAGAGAAAATGTACGGCAAATATACGTACATTAAAATATTGTAAATGCTATTACGTAAATTTCTTTAAATAGAACATCAAATAGTACAAAAATTCTTGTAGTTAACCATGATTAGATTAGATATTCGATGAATCAATTTTATAATTTCCAGCTTTGCGAAAGAATATTGATATTTTAGCAACCAGAAAAATGTCTTTCATCAAAACTTAAATCTTTTTTTAAATTTTTGTCCAATCCCACATTCCATATTGCGTTTCATCGTCTCGACCTGAAATATACTTGGGCTATTTCGCGCAATGCCACCGATTTTAAGTTAAACGGCTTCGTGACCGTGAGCGACGGCACATACACGGGCATAGGAGAGGCGGCGCCCAACGTGCGATACGGTGAAACTCCCGAAAGTTTCCAAACATGGTTTGATAGCTTAACTCTTCTAGGGATTCAAAACCTTGAAGAGTTGGCTCAGACATTAAAAGCACAAAACGTACCCAATGCCTTGCGTTTCGGCATTGAATCGGCTTGGGTGCACTATGTGTGCGCCAAAGAAAACACCACTGTGGCGCGTTTTTTTGGTTTGTCGGAACCAACATTACATCAAACTTCATTCACTGTTCCAATAATGCCCATCGGCGATTTGGCACAATATTTTGCAACCTACCAATTGGGTCGTTTTCAATTTATCAAACTAAAAGTGAATCGGGACAACTTGGTCGATTTTGTGCGGGAATCTAGGAAACATACGTTGGCACCTATTATCGTAGATGCCAACGAAGCCTATACCAACCCCGACATTTTGCTGGGCGATTTGAAAAAGTTGTCCGACCAAAATATCGAGTTTATCGAACAACCTTTCCCGGCCGCGTGCTTCGAAGAATATCGATATCTGAAAAATAAATCACCTTTTCCTGTCTTTGCCGACGAAAGCATTACTGATGAGGCCGATTTTGATTATTTGGCGGAAAGTTTTCATGGCATAAACGTGAAACTGATGAAAGCTGGCGGCTATTTGAATGCTATACACTTGCTGAAAGAAGCGCGAAAAAGGGGGCTAAAAACCATGATTGGTTGCATGGTCGAGACAGGTTTGGGCATTTCTTCGGGCCTACATTTGGCTTCTCTGGCACATTATTTGGATTTGGACAGTTTTTTATTTCTAAAAAATGACCTATATCCCTTGGTGTCTGAAATGGATGGAAAGCTGTTTTTGGACAATAAGCAGCGGCCTGTCTAATTTTGTTTAAATTTGCCTTGTCCCTGTTGTAATTTGGGCAATGTTGAACACTAAATCGCAATACCCTTGACTGAACAATCTTCAAAGCCTCTTTTAGTCCATTTGAGCATCATATTACTTCTGAGCGTAGGCATCATTTTGGGCTTTTTCTATCTTTATTTGCCAAGTACTACCCACCATGGCGAATCGATTGAAGTTCCCAACTTAGAAGGCATGAACTTGGAAGAAATGGAAGAATATCTAGACGAAAAAAACCTGCGTTTTCAAGTGAGCGATTGCACTTATGTGAACGATAAAAAACCGCTCACCATTTTGTCGCAATACCCAAAACCGGGAGCTAAAGTGAAGGAAAACAGGCGAATTTATGTGAGTGTGGCTGCTTTGAGCCCACCAAAAGTGAAGATGCCCGATTTGCTCGATGCCTCTTTAAAAAATGCGCAGTTGGTGCTGCAAAGCTATGATTTGATATTGGACAAGGTGAGTTTTGTGCCCCACTATGCCAAAAATGCGGTGCTAAAACAGTTTTTAGGTGACAGAGAAATAAAACCTGGCACCTATTTGCCTAAAGGTTCCAAAATTAATGTAATAGTTGGCGACGGTTTGAGCACTACCAAAGTGTTGATGCCCAATTTGGTAGGAATCAATTTTTCGGAGGCAGGCGGTATTTTGGAAGAATTACAGTTGCAGTTGGGCTCCGTTTCGTGGGACAATACTTCGCAAGAGGAAGCGGGTACAATAATCAGGCAAAAACCCACGTTTGTAATGGGCGATAGCATTCAGCGTGGCAACATCATCGATATATGGGTAGCCGGTTCAGACCCCAAGCAAAACCCAGTTCAAGATTCAATTGAATAAAAATGTGGAAACACGGATTGGTAATCTTTTTTTCTTGCATGTGC
>DMUD01000209.1 GCA_003476475.1 Cytophagales bacterium
TGGTCACAGAGCTTGTCGAAGTGACATACTGAGTGTAATTTCTAGAAAGCAAGGGTAAATCTTCTTTTCTTTCATTAATAAGGGCTTCTTTCTTTTTTCTACTCCAACCCTGTACTTGTTTTTCGCGGTAAAATGCATCATCAATTCGACCATATTCCTCGTAATAGACAAGTTTTACAGGAAGGTTTTTTCTTGTATAATTAGAACCTTCGCCATTTTCATGTTGATTTAAACGTAATTCAAGATTATTAGTGCTTCCAACGTAGTATGCCCCATTTGCACATTTTAAAATATACATCCAGCCCTTATACATATCTTGATTTTGTTTCGAGCAATTTCAGAAAATAGACTTAAATACTACAAAAAATCTTTTGGCTTCAGTTTGGCGTTTCGATAGGCTCAACGGCCTAGCATTTCTACTTCGCCATTTAGTCTTTTTAGCTCTGTTTCGGCAATTAGGGCATCGTAGCGTGCGTTGGCCATTCTAATGTTGGCTTCTTCTAGGGCGCGTTGGGTTTCGCGATATTCAAAAATGTTCATTCTTCCTTCTTGGTACCTCAGTTTGGCAATTTCATTGCTTTCTTTGGCCATACCATAGCTTTCGGTTTCTATATGTAAAATTTGTAAAGCGCTTTTATACCTTGTATGGGCTTGTTGGAAGGCTAGTAGCTGGTTGCGTTTGTTTTCTTCGTGCAACATTCGGCTAATGTCCACCTGAAGCAGGGCGTTTTTGCCCAACCGGTTTTTGTTCATTCCTTCAAATAGGAACCAACTAAGCGTTATGCCCGAAGTAGGCCCGAAAGATTTGTTGGAGAGTAATTGGCCTGCCTCGCTGCGCTGTTGGGTGTAGTTGTAGCCAGCGTTGGCACTCAAAATGGGCAAATAGGCGGCGTTGGTTTCTTTGTATTGGCGCTGGGCTATGCCTATACTTTTTTGGGTCACGAGCAGTTGGGGTGCCAAATCGGAAAAAACGACATTGGTATCGGTTTGGGGTATTGGGCTACCAGAAGGAATAGAAAGTGGCGTATTGGGGTCTTGGTTCAAGGCGCTGTTTAGGGCTAGTTTCGCATTTTCCACATTGTTTTTTTGCCGAATGAGCAGCGAACGTTGTGTGTTGATATCTACTTTTGTGAGTAGTACATCGCTTTTGGAAGCCATGCCCACTTGTACGCGCGTTTCGGCCAGTTGCAGTCGGCTTTGGTATATTTCTAGCGTATTTTGAAATGCTTGCAAAATTTCTTGTTGCCTGAGTGCTTCGTAGTAACTGGAACACACCCGCGACACTGCGTTTTGAATATCGACCTTGGTTTGGGCGTCGGCTCTGTCGTAGGTTTCGCGCAGTCGCTGGTACATGTTTAGGCGCCTCATGCCATTGAAAATTACCCAATTGGCACTAATGCCAGCATTCCATTGCATAAATTGGGCGTTTTTTCGGTCTTGGGTGTTGCCATTGAAAAATACAGCATTTTGGTTGTTGCTGGCGCGCATTAATGAACCTGTAGCATTCAAGGTGGGAAGAAAGCCTGCATTGCCCAAGGTGGCATCGTTTAGTGCGATGTTGCGCTGTGCTTTCGAAATTTGTAGCAGGTTGCTGTTTTCCAATGCAATTTCGATAGCCCTTTCTTTGGTAAGCGGTGCTTGGGCTTGGCTATAGAAACAACCAATAAGGGCGAATGACACAAAAAACAGCCTATTCATTTTGTAGGGATTTCGGGGTTTTGGACAAATAGGAATAGACAGCAGGAATAACATACAAGGTAAAAATGAGCGAAAAAAGAAGTCCGCCTACCACCACGATACCCATGCTCATACGGCTTTTGGCGGCAGCCCCCAAAGCCAAGGCGATAGGCAAAGCCCCCAAGGCGGTGGCGATACTGGTCATAAGGATGGGACGCAGGCGTGCAACAGCACCTTCTACGGCCGCTTCTATTTTGTTCTTGCCTTGTAGTTTGAAATGGTTGGCAAATTCTACAATCAGAATGCCGTTTTTGGTCACAAGCCCTATAAGCATTACCATGCCTATTTGGCTAAAGATATTCATCGTTTTATTGAAAAACCAAAGCGAAAGTACGGCACCTGCAATGGCCAGCGGCACCGTAAGCATAATGATGAAGGGGTCGATAAAACTTTCAAACTGAGCGGCCAAGATGAGATAAACCAACACCAGCGCAAGTACGAAAATGAACAAGGTGTTGGATGAACTTTCGGCAAAATCGCGCGAGGGGCCCAACAGTGCCGTAGAAAATGAGTCGTCCAGCACTTTGTTTTTTATTTCGTCCATGGCTTTCAGACCTTCTCCCATGGATTTGCCAGGTGAGAGTCCTGCGCTAACAGTGGCAGAAACATAGCGGTTGTACCGGTACAATTGCGGGGGGCTGCTCATTTCTTGCATGCTCACCAAATTGTCGAGTTGTACCATTTGTCCAGAAGCACTTCTGACGTATATATTTTTCAAGTCCAAGGGTTCATTGCGGTTGTTTCGTTCAAACTGGCCTATGACTTGGTATTGTTTTCCATTCATGGAAAAATAGGCAAAACGCTGTCCGCTTAAGCCTAGTTGCATGGCTTGCACTACATCCAACACACTGATGCCCAAGCTTCTGGCCTTGTCACGGTCAACAACAATTTGCAATTCAGGTCTGTTGAATTTTAGGTTTACATCTGATATAGAAAAGACAGGGTTTTTTTGCACCTCTTCCATAAACTTGGGCAGTAAGAGGCGAAGTTTCTCAAAGTTTGGTGCTTGCAATACATATTGTATAGGCAGTTGTGCCCCTCTTGCACCCCCCATACTGATGGTTTGGTCTTGCGCCACCAGTGTTTTTGCCTCAGGAAAACGTTTGGTGATTTTGGAAAGTTGGTCTGCAATTTGCTGTTGAGAACGAATTCTTTCATTTCTTTCCGACAAGGTAATGCGTACAAAACCCGTGTTTACGGCACCTGAGCCGGCAAAACTTGGAGCCGTCACGGTCAAAATCATTTTACTTTCTGGCACAGAATCTTGGATGCTTTTACCCAAATTTTGCATAAAATCGTCGGTGTATTCGTACGATGCACCCTCGGGCCCTACCACGCTCATGCGCAACATACTGCGGTCGTCGAGGGGTGCCAGTTCGCTTGGTACAAATTTCCACAATGTGGCAACCAATACGCCCGCCAAAATGACGATGACAAAAGCCACCCAGCGGGTTTTCATAAAACTTTCCAACGAGTTGCGATACGAATTTGTGAGCCATTCGAAAAAAGGTTCTGTCATTTCGTAAAAACGAGAC
>DMUD01000231.1 GCA_003476475.1 Cytophagales bacterium
ATCTTTCCGCCCTTCGGCGTACAAAAGTGGGACAATTTAGAATAGAAGATGCCTACGATATTCCTACTTTTGTGTCGCACTTTAATCAAATTCAACCAAACACAAATCCAACCCAAAACCAATGAAGGTTTACCGCAGCCTAGAGGAAGTGCCGCACATAGGGAATGCGATTGTGACTATCGGTAATTTTGATGGCGTGCACTTGGGACACGTGCATGTGTTGGAAAATCTTCTTTTGCACCAAGGAGAATATCTACAAAGCATGGTCATTACCATGTGGCCTCATCCGCGAAAGGTGTTGCATCCATCTGCTCAAGAACTTCGTTTTCTAACGAGTATCGACGAAAAAATAGAATTGTTACAAAACTTGGGCGTAGACCACTTACTTATCATTCCGTTTACTGCATCTTTTGCACAATTGAGCGCCGAATATTTTGTGAAAGAAATTTTACATGATTGTGTCGGTGTAAAGAAAATTGTGTTGGGGTACGACCATCGTTTTGGTAAAAATCGTGAGGGTAGCTTGGAATTATTGCATCGATTGGCTCCTATGTATGGATTTGAATTAGAGGAAATTCCGAAGCAAGAAGTAGACAATTTGGCAATTAGTTCATCTAAAATACGCGAGTTTCTGGCCTTGGGGCAGATGGAAAATGTGACAGCGCTTTTGGGACGACGTTATGCAATGTCGGGAAAAGTAGTAGAGGGGAATAAGTTGGGTCGCACCATTGGTTTTCCTACAGCCAATATCTCATTGACTTTTCCCGAAAAACTTGTTCCAAAAAATGGAGTATATGCTGTTTTGGTAAAGGTGGCACAAAACCAGTACCATGGCATGATGAACATAGGGTATCGCCCTACAATTTCAGAGTCGGCACTTACCTTGGAAGTGCATATTTTTGAATTTGAAGAAGATATTTATAACCAATACATTACCGTATTTTTTGTGAAATATCTGAGAGATGAACAGAAATTTGATTCTGTCGAAGACTTGAAACAACAGTTATATATCGACAAGGAACAGGCAATCTCGGTTCTTCGAAAGGAAGCTGTTTGGTAATATGCCAATCAAATGAATGTGGTTTTATGTTTTAGTGAAAATTGCGTTGAGAGAAAGTAAACCATCTAAAACCAAAACCCAAATAGGAAAAAAAGCGGAAGAGCAAGCTGCCCGATTTTTATCTCAAAAAGGGTTTGACGTACAGTTGTTTAACTATAGATATAGTAGGGCAGAAATTGACATCATTGCCATTGAGAAAGGAATTCTTGTTTTTGTGGAAGTGAAATATCGCACAAACGTACTTTTTGGTTATCCCGAAAGTTTTGTGGACACTGCCAAAGCACAACGTATCAAATTGGCGGCCGAAAACTACATTTTTGAGAAAAATTGGAAACAGGACATACGGTTCGATGTAGTAGCCATTGTTGAAATTCAAAACAAAGTGACCATAGAACATTTTGTGGACTGTTTTTAAAGGCAATTTTTCGAAGTAATTTGCGTTATCGTTTATAAATGAAATCTGTCATTCACTCACTCATTCTTTTTCTTCTTGTTGCCTGGCAACTAGCCTATGCACAAGACCGATTGCCCATTGGGCGTTGGAAGAGTCATTTGCCCAACAATTCGCCAAAGACCATAGCTGTATCGGAAAATATGGTGTATGCTGGCGATGTGGGTACATTTTTTTCTTACAACATCGACAAAAGTAGTATTACTAGTCTTTCCAAAATACAGGGATTTTCGCAAACGAATGTAAGTCAGATAGGTTTCAGTGCCCATACGGCTACCACATTGATTGCCTATGACAACAGCCAAATTGATTTGGTAAAAGACAACACAATATATGCAGTCAATGATTTGAACATAGCCAATATAAGTGGTAGTAAAAACATCAATCATTTGTGTTTTGTAGGCGAGTTTGTACTTATTTCTACCGATTTCGGACTTGTTGTGTACAATTTGGCCAAAAGGGAAGTGGTGGACGTGTATCAGTATTTCGATTCGGGCGGCATGGTGAAAAAAGTAAATAGCAGTGCGGTGAACGATAACATGATATTTGTAGCCACAACCTCAGGCCTTTATGCTGCCTCTTGGTCGGCTTCTGTCAATAAGTTAGACTATCGCAATTGGAAAAATATAAGTCCGGTTGATGCTATCTCGAATATAAACGTGAAACTAGTTTCATCATTTAATGGCAAATTGTATGTTTCTTGTGATTATTACTTTAAAGTATTTACGAATGGCCTGTGGGAAGATAATCCAGAGCTTGTCGTTCCTTTGTATTTTACCCAAAATTCGGGCAACATTACGGCAATGAAAACCATTGGCGATGCCTTTTATGTGCTTCAAGTCAGTGGTGTGTTTGAATACCGAAATGGGGTTTGTAACAGGATTTATTACAACGACGGTGCTAATTTTACTTCAATAGACAAGGACAAAGATGGGTATATATGGATGGGAACCAAAAATAAAGGGTTGCTAACCAATCGATTCAATACCCAGTTTAGTGCTATTAATACGAGTGGACCTGGTTTCAATTCAGTATTCAAATTGTCTTATTTCCAAGGAAAAATTTTGGCAGTTTCGGGTGGCTACAGCGATGGGTTATTAAGTCATTTGGGCAAACTCGACGGATTTTCTGTGTATGAAAACGGGGTCTGGTCATCTTACAAACGGGCTTTGGGAAACATACCCTTCTTCTACGACATATGCAACGCAAAATTGAACTCAGTCACCAATAAAGTGTATTTTCCATCGTTTGGCAGTGGTGTATTGGAATGGGATATGACAACCGAATTCAAGGTGTTCAATTATCGTACGCCAGGCTGCCCGCTCAGAACCTGTACCTATTCTGGAGGATGGTGTTCTGCATCTGACCCTGGTGGAAATTATTGCAGGGTGCCCGATTTGGCAGTAGACAGCAAGGGGGCAGTATGGGTACTAAACATGCCTGACCCTAATCCAGGACAACCATCTCTATACAGATATAACGCCGACAAGTCGTGGGCAAGTTTTCCATGGTCGGGTACCGATGTGTGGGGGAGTTTCACCTACAATGCCATGAACGACAAACAATATTTCACCTCCTCTGTTTTTGTCGACAAATATGATAACAAATGGATTGGAAGTCG
>DMUD01000096.1 GCA_003476475.1 Cytophagales bacterium
TCTGCCAACATACCAAATCTTCAGATCTTTCGATTTTCATTTCTCAAACTTTAAACTTTAAACTTCTAAACTCTAAACTAAAAAACAGAATCCAACGCCTTTTCCAACTTTGCTACACGGTCGGCGATTTGTTCTTCAGTCCAGTTTACTTTTATAATCATGGAAATAAGGCGCGACACAATATTGTCCGACTTTGGAAACTGAATGTGGGCATAGTCTTGGGGTTGTTCCAAAACGTGTACCGGCATTTGGTAAGTAGCTTTTATGCCGCGTATTTGGTCCCATTGACGTATGTAGTGAAACATATTGTCGTACCAATATTGGCAAGCGTCGATACCGTTTTCGGCAAAAGCCTTTACGATTTGCCTGGTGACTGCCTCGCTAGGGCCGAAAAACGACAGGCAAGTAGCCGAGTCACCCTCTTCGTCGGGAATGTGGCGGAAAGTGATTTGCGGATATTTCTTCAGCACATCTTTCATTATTTGCTTGTGACGGCGCTGTTTTTCGATAATGAAATGGATTTTGCGCATTTGAGCCAAGCCCACGGCTGCGTTCATTTCCCCAATGCGGAAATTGCACCCAATGTTGGGGTGCTGTTCCATGCCGCGTGCGTTGCCTATGTGGTCGTGGCCGTGGTCAGAAAAAGTGTCGGCGTTTTTGTACAGTTGTTCGTCGTTGGTTACTACAATACCCCCTTCGCCACAGGTCACAATCTTGAAAAAATCGAACGAATAGCAGCCCATTAGTCCAAAAGTACCCGCCATTTTGCCTTTGTAGGAAGCCCCCAGCGCCTGTGCCGAATCTTCGATAAATAGGAGATTGTGCTCCTTGCAAATGGCCATAATTTCTTCTATTCGGCCAATGGCGCCACACATGTGTACCAAAAGTACCGCTTTGGTTTTGGGCGTAATCGCCGCCCTGATACCTTCGGGCGAAAGGCAAATCGTTTCGTCGATTTCGGCAAAAACCGGCAGCGCACCGGCTATCATCACTGCTTCAATGGTCGCTACAAAAGTGAAAGGAGGCACAATCACCTCATCGCCGTAGCCTATGCCACAGGCGGCAAGTGCGGTAGAAACGGCTGCCGAGCCACTGGAAACCGCATGGGCATATTTGGCACCTGTAAACTTGGCCACCTCGGCTTCAAACTCTCGGGCTTTCCAAATGCCTTTGCGTTCGGTGTCGTGGTTGTACCTGAAAAGGACGCCTGTTTCCAATACGTCGTTTACCTCTTTGCGCTCTTCTGCGCCAAACAATTCAGTTCCTGGCATTTTTCTATGTGCTATTTAGGTTTTTTTCAGTGCTAAAAAATGTGAATGCAAAGGTAGAAAGAAAAGAGCAAGCAGAATAAAATTTTGCTTATATTGGGTAGAATGAACTTGACTAATTCAGTGTAAAATACACAAAAATAAGTTAATGTATTTGGTCGAAATGAATGAAATGGGCTTAAGCTTTCTGCAATGAAAAGGTTGAAAGGTGTCTTCTGCCCATCCAATTGGTCATAAATACCACAAAAAGCACAATCGTTACCGAGCTAAAGGGCATAAGGATAGCGGAATATAGGAAGTACACTAAAAGTATGTTGCAAATAGCCGATTATTGGCTGCATGCAAATTTGTAAAATAAAGTATTTTAAACAGTTACACTATCTCGCCGTCTTTCATTTCAATCATCCTGTCGGTGTTGCGGGCAAATTCGTTGTCGTGGGTAACCACAATAATGGTTTGGTGTTGTTTAGAAGACAGTTCTTTGAAAATGTCGAACACGATACCCGAATTGACCGAGTCGAGATTGCCTGTGGGTTCGTCGCCCATAATGACCATAGGGTCGTTGATGAGGGCTCTTGCAATGGCTACACGTTGTTGTTGGCCACCCGAAAGGTTGTTGATAAGGCTCCCTGCATAGTCCTGCATGTCGAGCATACGCAATTTTTCGAAGGCCTTGTATTCCACTTCTTCTTTCGAAAGTTTGCCCAGTTTCAGGGCGGGCAACATCACATTTTGCAAGACAGTAAAATTGGCCAGCAGGTAGTGAAATTGGAACACAAAGCCAATGTGCTCGTTTCGAAATCGTGCCAAGTAGTTTTGATCTTTGCCCGTAAGCCGTTCGTTGTTGAAAAAAAGCTGGCCTTCGTAGTCTGTATCCATGGTGGAAAGCACATACAGCAAGGTCGATTTTCCGCAGCCCGATTTCCCCACAATTGACACAAACTCGCCCTTTTTCACCTCCATCGATACGTTTTTCAGCACCGTAAACTTTTCGGGTTCGTAAAAATACTTGACGATATTTTCAGCTTTCAGGATGGTCGGTTGCATATCATTTGCCGCGTATAATGGCCACAGGATCTACTTTTGCGGCTTTTCGAGAAGGGAAATAGCCTGCTAGCAAGGTGGTGATGGTCGAAAAGGCGATGCCAACCAAGTAGTAAATAGGGTCGAAATTTACGGGAAGGTGTTTCATTGAAATCATGGCGCGCGACTCGAAGGGCACTCTTGAAATGGCTAGCGAAAGCAAGAAGCCAAGCAACAAGCCCATCAGGCCACCCGTGAGACCTATCAGCAAAGCTTCGCTCAGAAATATTTTTCGGATATCGCCGCCCGAAAAACCCGTGGCTTTCAAGATGGCGATGTCATTCATTTTTTCATAAATCATCATGGTAAGGATGTTGTAAATGCCAAAACCTGCCACAATGAGCAAGGCAATCGAAACGGCATAGGTAATAAAGTTGCGCAGGGTAAAACTTACCAATATTTGGGCGTTGGTCGTGAGCCAGTCGTCGGCTTTGTAACCAAATTGGTGCGCGTATCGGTTGGCCATTTCGCTCGCCTCTTCTATGTTTTTTATTTTGATGTTGAGATCGGAAGAGC
>DMUD01000222.1 GCA_003476475.1 Cytophagales bacterium
GGGTTTTCCACACCTTCTGCTTTGCTGTTTTCAATTTTTTTGTTTGGATATCCTATTTTGGTTTTCATGTTTGTTATTTTTTCAAACAATTCCCGCACATTTTGCAACTGTGAGCCGCCTCCAGTCAGCACAATTCCGTTTTGCAAGCATTCTTTTATTCCCGATTGGCTGATTTCGGCATCTACCATTTCTACAATTTCTTCCATGCGGGCTTCAATCACAATGGCCAAATTTTTCGATGAAATTTCTTTTGGCGGCATGTTTCCAAAATCAGGTATAGAGATTACATTTTGATGACTCGCGTAACTTGAAAGCGCGTATCCAAATTTTGTTTTCAGCTTTTCGGCTTGCTGTGGCATCACCGAAAAACATTTCGCTATGTCGCTAGTAACGGAATCCCCTCCTATAGGAATGATTGTGTGATGCTGAATACTGCCTTCGAAGAAAACGGTGATGTCGGTTTTGGCTCCTCCAATGTCGACTAGTACAACTCCTGTTTCTTTTTTTTCTTCTTCCAACACCGCAAAACTGGTGGCAACTGGTGCAAAGACCAGTTCGTTTATCTGTAGATTTGTTTTAAGAACACAATTTTCTAATGCTTGTAAAGCTTTTGTATTTACAGTCAGTACATTGAAATCGGCTTCTAACCGGTAACCCATTCTGCCGATAGGATTTTTCATACCACCTTGAAAATCGACAAAATATTCCTGTGGCATTATGTGAATAATTTTACTTTCTATTGGGATTTTAGTTTTGTACATTTCATCCCAAAGGTGTTTTACATCATATTCCGAAATTATTTCATGTGGATTGTCGCGCAAAATGCTAGCAGTGTGCTGTGTGCCATGCAAATACTGTCCCGATACTCCTACATTTACCGAACTTATTTTGATAGAAGTTTCTTCTTCAAGCCGGTTTATGACGTGCAGAATGGTTTCCACGGTACTTTCTGTTTCTTCCATGCAGCCCATACCTAGCCTATCGGAAACGGTTTTGACCATACCCAAAATATGTATTTTGCCACAATCGGTTTTGCGTCCGGCAATGGCGGCTATTTTGCTAGTTCCAATTTCAAGTCCTACTATAATGTCTTCTTCCATAGCCGTTTTTCTTTTATGGTTTTTGGACTATTCACATATTATTTGGTTTTCAAAATTCAGATTTACCCTAGTGTAGGCATTCCAACCTTTGTTTGGCAATATTCGCTCATAAAACAGCTGAAGTTTTTTGAATTTCTTATCCAAATTTTCGTCAGGATATCCAAATTCTATAACTTGTTGACCTACTTGTTGATACATCTTTATTCTGCCCAATTCGTCTATGCTTATTTGATGTATTTGTGCACTAAGAAATTCGTCTTTCTCAATTCTTTTCATGAATTCGAGGTAAGGCAAGTAAGTTTTATCTTTTTTAAATCCTTTTAAAAGAAGTTTATTCATAAAGGGTCCTTCGGCAATTAGTACACGGGCAGTAAACTTTTGTGACATAGGAAATATATTGCCTTTGGCATCTAAATAGAAATCATAACCAAACGAACGGGCTATGCGTACGATTGGCTTTCTTTGCTGTACTTTGGCATAAAGGGTTCCTTTTACATCTCTAAATACTTCTACATCTTCTACAAATAGGTTTTGTTTAATCTGTTTTTCTAATTTTTTGAATTTTATTTTTTTGAATGACTCTTTATCTAAAACATCTTCTCCGCTATTGGTCATTAGCCCTATCACGTCTTGTTGGTCTATAAAATAATTATCATACGATTGAGTCACCGTCACATCGGTGTTTTTTACTCTCATATCGCCTTGTTTGCTATTGGCAAAACTGAATAGAATCAACATAAGCCCCACCGAAATGAGCAATTTTGCCCGGTTGTTTAGTCGAAAACAGCTTGATATATTTTTAAATATGAGCATTAGACTTTTGCTTGTTTATTGTTTTGCACAGTACTAGCAAGATTGCTTTCACTGCCTAAAACTTTTTTGTCTTTTAATAAAAAATCTTTGATGAGGGGCACACAACGGTCTATGTCCCCTGCCCCAGCCGTGATGACTATTTCCAAATTACTTTCCGACAAAGTATTCAAAAGGGTGCTGGTCGTACACCTTTTTTTGTTTTTGGAATGTATGTTTTGGAATATAATTTCAGAGGTAACACCAGGAATGGGCATTTCTCTTGCAGGGTATATGTCCAGCAGAATTACCTCATTTGCTATCGACAGACTTTGGGCAAATTCATGGGCAAAATCTCTTGTTCGACTATACAAATGTGGCTGGAAAATACAGGTAATTTTTTTGTTGGGATACAGGGCTTTAGCCGAAGTAAGCAATGCCTCGAGTTCAGCAGGATGATGGGCATAATCGTCTATGTACACGATTTCTTGATTTTTTACCACATATTCAAATCTGCGTTTCACCCCTTTGAAATTCATGAGTGCTTCTTTTATCTGTTCTGGACGCACTTTTTGGTGTAGCGCTATCGTAATGGCAGCCACAGCATTTTCTATATTGTGGAAACCAGGCACTTGCATGGTCACATCTTTGATTATTGCTTTTGGCGACAGGTAGTCGAAAGTGAAATGACCGTCGATAACGCGAATGTT
>DMUD01000027.1:0-2786 GCA_003476475.1 Cytophagales bacterium
AGGTGATAACACCTGACAGGGCATAAAAATTTTAAAAAATGCGAAGTTTTTCCCATGCCCACTTCATCGTCTAGCATAAAGCGATTTTGATTGGACTGCATCACTTTTTCCAAAACCAAAATCTGATGCGGCAGGGGAATCAAACTACTCTCGTAAGGAGCTAAAATGTTTTTACGGGCTACTTCGTCTTTGATTTTTGCGGCAATGGATACAAAGCGTATGTAGGGCAAAGAAAGCTCCGTACTTGGTTTTTCCAATTCATCATAGAGAACTTCATGAAAGCTGCCATCTTCCATCAAGCGTATCCAGGCAATTCGTTGCCCGAACACCTCTTTTTTACCTACTATTTCACATGCCTTGCCTTTGTACCTCATGCGTTATTCCTTTTTGAAATGCACCGAGTAAGGCAAAAGCATACTCAATTTCTTTATCCAGTTTTCTTGCCCAATCTCTAGCAATAGCCGATTTGGAAGCATCCTCTAAGTTATTTTCCAGAACCTTCAACACCCTTGTTGATATGGCTTCGGATTTTTGCAGATACAAACGGGAATTTCTTCCTAAGACTTCAGCTGCAATCAGCAATTGATCAAATGGGTCTTTATCCAGTGTGTCATAATGTATTTCTACGATTTCATCCCATTTCAATTGATAGTAGTGTTGAATAATTTTGAGGATATCTGAAAGGTCATTCTCTCGTTCTTCCGGACGGTCGCTCCAAGCTATCAATTTTAAAATGACCATTCCTGGTAAAGGTGGAATGTTCGCAATTTTTTCCTCTATTACTACTTGCACGGATTCTTCTAATACTTCACTAAAGCCCAACACATGTAAATCGGTATATCGCTCGTTGAAATTAACCGTATAGTTTTCTTCTATCTCCCCAAAGGGAAGTAAATCAATGGCCACTTTGAACTGCTCTGAATAAAAGGTCCATGGTGCTGCAACTTTTTTAAAGCCTCTGATACTTAGTGAATCACTGATTTTGTCATATTCGTTTATACTTGAAATCATTACAGCAAAATCAATGTCCTTGGTACCTCTGCTCGGCTTTATGCCCTCCTTTAACAATTCTAGGGCAATGGCACTCACACCAATCAGGTAATAAGGAATCTGTAATTCCTGCATGACCTCATCAATACAATCAAAAGATTCTTTGAAGTAGGGTATGGCTAGCTCTTTATAGGTTTGGTTCAATGTGCTCATGGTAAATTTTCTCGGCTGTTTCTTTATTTCGCTTGCCTCCTTCCAACATCAAATCAGTATACAATAAGAGTGGTGGTGCAGTTTTGCCTTCATTTTCTTTCCAAAACATTTCCAATACTTCCACCTCGCCATTTTTATCGGGCATCAGTTTGTAGTTTTTAATCAGTTCCATTCTGCTTTCCTTGGTATATACCAAAAACTTTTCCGGACGCAAATGATTGGTCAATATATCTGCTGCGGGTTCTCCTCCCCAAACGGTTTTGTGGTTTTGGAACTCAATTTCCTGCCAATTGGCTTTTAGGGTATATCTCTCTTTCACCAACTTAGGTCGTAAAACGGTAGCATATTCTGCTACCCATCTTTCAAAGAGGGCTTTCCTATTTTCCCAAACAAAGGCTTTGTTGTTTAATGCCATCAAATAGCCGGTTTCTTTAAGCCCATCAATTACCTGCGGAATATTCCCCAATGCAACATCGGTCAACTCAGCTAATTCTCGTTGGGGTAGATGAATGGCCTCTTTGTGTTGCAATAGATAAAACAAAACTTTTAAACCCGTTTTGGTGAATGCCCTGTTTCCCTTATTTTTTTCAACTTCTAATGGTTTCTGGGTGTCGACAAACAAAAACAGCCCATCTTTTTTGAGATAGATATTTCCGTTTGCTTCCAGATAGGGTATTTCTTTCTGACGGAGTTCTTCTTTTATTTTTGGGAATATGCGATTAGCAATCAATAAAAAATCGGCATTGCTGTGGAAGTAATTTTCCATTTGCTGTAACTGATGTGTTCTTAATTCTTGTTTTACTTCTACAGCAAAAGCATAGCTTATACCATTAAAGGTAAATTTTAATTCGCCATCTAAAGGTTTTTTATCCTTGAAAAAAGCCTGAATACCAGTGGTTTGCTTCAGTGCTTCAAGGGCTTTATATATTATTTCATATTCCATATTCTGTTGAATCTGTTCACAAATATACGATGTTCACGTAACGTGAACAAGAAAAAAACGTGAACAATTATACGCGTGACGCGGCAATATTATAAAACTACAAAAAATAGAAAGCCCATTTACCTTGCAATTGTTGTAGAAGGTGTCGCTTCGACAAGCTCAGCGACCCTGCTTTGGCAGTCGCATCTGGTTTTGCGTTGAAAAACGGGAGAGATGTGAAGAACTCTGAACTAGGAATTAAAAACTATTTTACCAGTCCTTTTTTTAGCAAATAGTCGGCAATTTGAACCGCGTTAGTGGCGGCACCCTTGCGAAGGTTGTCGGCTACTATCCACAAGTTCAAGCTTTTGGCTTGTGTTTCGTCGCGTCTTATGCGCCCTACAAACCCCTCGTCTTTGCCGTGCGAGTTCATCGGCATAGGATAAATTTGGTTGGCAGGGTCGTCTTGCAACACCACACCTTCGGTTTTCGAAAGAATGTTGCGTACTTCAATCAGGTCGAATTCGTTTTCAAACTCAATGTTTACCGACTCTGAATGCCCGCCCATAACAGGAATACGAATGGCAGTAGCCGTTACTTTGATGTTTTCGTCACCCATTATTTTGTTGGTTTCTTTCACCATTTTCATTTCCTCTTTGGT
>DMUD01000027.1:3002-3336 GCA_003476475.1 Cytophagales bacterium
ACCATTTTCATTTCCTCTTTGGTGTAACCGTTGTCGAGGAAAACGTCTATTTGGGGTATCACATTCAAATCGATGGGGTATTTGTAGGCCATGGGCCCTTGCACACCCTTACGCTCGTTCATGAGTTGGTCAACCGCCGCTTTGCCGGTGCCAGTCACAGATTGGTAAGTGGAAACCACCACTCTTTTTATTTTATATTTTTTGTGTAAAGGGTTCAGCACCAATACCATTTGAATGGTGGAGCAATTTGGGTTGGCTATGATGCGGTCATCAGGGCCTATTTCGGAGGCATTTATTTCAGGCACTACCAATTTTTTGGTTGGGTCCATGCGCC
>DMUD01000151.1:0-2977 GCA_003476475.1 Cytophagales bacterium
GCATCTGTTCCTTCCACGGTGTAAACAGTAGTAATGCTTGGGTTTGCTGTTACACTTGCTCCTGTGCTTGCTGATAAATCTGTACTTGGCGACCATGTATATGTGGTTGCACCTGTGGCAGTTAAGGTTTTACTTTCTCCTGTACACAAAGCTATACCATTAGCAACTACAGTTGGCAATACATTTACAATAATTGCATTGGTTGTGTTGGTGCAACCGGTTGCATTGGTAAAGGCAAATGTTGCTGTGCCAGCTGAAACACCAGTAATTACACCTGCATTTGAGATAGTAGCAATAGAAGGATTAGAACTTACCCACGTACCTGCCGTAGTAGGACTAGCTGTAATAGTTGCACCTTTACATACTTTGGAATCTGAAACAGAAACTATTGGTTTAGTACAACATTCAGCATCTTTTAAATTATTATCTGCAGATGTCCCAACAGTTTGTCCACTTACTCCTGCTTTAATAGGAATTCCGTTTGCATCCACAGCATCTGCTAAAACTTGACCGTTTAAATCAGAACTTTTAAATGCCCCCCCACCCTCTATAGCATCAGCACAGCCATCTCCATCAGAGTCTATATCTAAACTATTTATTTTCCCATCACTATCAGAATCATTTGTACATTTTTGAATACCTGACCCTAAACCTTCTATAAAAGTGCCTCCATATACAAGTTGTGAGAGAATTATTTGATTAGTGCCACTAGTCTTCCATATTACATTATTAAATTGAGGATCAGTATTTTTAATTATCATTTTTTCAAAAGGAGACGTTAAAGTCCTCTTTCCAAAAAGTGAAATTGTACCATTTTTATTGAAGATGAGTCTTACAACTGGATTTGCAGCATTACCAATTATTTCATGTATATGCTGAATACCATTTTCTGAATAAGGTGATAAGTCTGATTCAAATACAGCAACTGATTGCCCAGGTTTATAAGCTGTAAATACTCCAGTTGGCGTAAATTGTAATTCGTTTGGAACTAACAAAGTACCGTTTATATTCAAGTTAAATGAGTTGTCTAGATTAAATATGTCTAATTGAAAACCTTCATCTGCAGCAGGAGCATTAAATGAAACAGTTGCACCATTAGTTGATGAAAAATTTGTTGAAACTAAATTAGAAGGACATTCAACTTCATCCAATATCCCATCATTGTCATTGTCTAAATCATCAATATCACAAACACCATCATTGTCGGTATCTAAGGTACATGGCTTTGGGCAAGAAACATCTAGAACATTTACATTTTGAGATGAGCCAACTGTTTGTCCACTTCCACCAGCTTTTATTGGTAATCCATTAGCATCTACATTTCCTGCTAAAACTTGCCCACTCAAATCAGTATTGTTAAATGCTGCACCACCTTCTATAGCATCAGGGCAACCATCCCCATCGGAATCCAAGTCAAAAGAATTTGTAATTCCATCATTATCAATATCACAATCGTTTGTAAAATCCGATCCAAACTGAAAGTTTACACGAAATTCTGTTACGAGGTAATTAAATGAAAACTGCGTAAAAACACCTTTTAATTTTATTATTGCTTGTCCTTCTGAGCCAGTTATTTGAGTTGGGGAATCTTGCGTTACATTTTCACTCCACAACACTTCAATTGGATTACTAAAAGTAACACCGACAGGAAAGCCACCTGCTCCAATTGATCCAAAAGCTAAAATAGGGTCAGTAACAGGCTGTGAAAAAACTATATTATTTGAAGAAGCATTGGTATTCATAATGTTCTTTTGTTCGACTAAATTATATTTAGTCGGAAAACTATACACATTCTGAAAAACAGTTTCTGTTTGAACGGGTTGATCGGAGGTATATGTATAATTAATAAAGCCATGTATGGTTCCTGTTGCCGTATTGGTACTTACTACTGTTGGAGGTGTTGACCACTGAAAATTACCTGCAGGACATTCAGTAACGTCCAATATACCATCATTGTCATCATCTAAGTCATCTGCATCGCAAACACCGTCATTATCATTATCTCCAACGCAATCGCCAATTATTCTTACTAAAACAGCACTTGTAACCCCTTCTCCACATGCGCCAGAAGTAGCTTTTCTTCTGAAATAGGTCCTTGTACTTAATACACCTGGAGTATATGTAGATGAATTCGCTCCTGAAATATCCGTCCATGTGCTATTGTTAGTTGAACTTTGCCATTGATAAGCATAACTAGAACCATTACCGCCACTTGCAGCACTTATACTGGTTAAAGGACTTGGAGCAGTATTTGAAGAAATTAATTGTGCAGATCCTATACTTCCAGCATTTACAGTATTACAAGAAGTACAAGCACCATTGTCTGTCCAAGCTCCCCAAGGATCTCCTGGCTGATTACCTTGAGTCCAATACTTTGAAGTATAATTTCGCCCATTAAAACTAACAGAAGTTGGAGTCGCATATACTGCACTAGCATCCCAAGCTGGATTGCATGATTGCGCATAACCCGAATATGACAATATCGATGTAAAAAAAATTATCAATAAAATTAATTTTCTCAAACTACATGCGATAACTGTATATTTTTTTAACATTTTATTCATGCAATTATCTTTTTCCAAAATTTTCAAGGCCATAGCGCTGTGCAAATATATATTGATGTTTTATTAGAAAGACTCTGTCTATCGATACCCACCTTAAACAGGCCGTAAAAGTACTTTCTTCAAGGTCTAAAACGTATATATTTTCATGTTCTACTGCCTCTTGTCCCAAATTTGCCCAAAAAGCAAGCTAATTCATGGGTTTAAAAACCACGTATTTTTTTGCTAGTTAGTTTGGGTGGTACAATACATCACCAATTAACCAATGTGTTTTTTCAACCCACCAAAAAACTTTACGAAATACTTAAAGATACGTTTGAAAAAACTCCACAAATGCTATCAGAATCGTAAAGTGCTTGTTAGACTATCCAGCAATTCCCACCATCATCATTCATTTACCTACACAATAACGGTTT
>DMUD01000151.1:3364-3501 GCA_003476475.1 Cytophagales bacterium
GTCTGGTCGGTGTGGTCGGGGCTTCCCGATAGCTCCAGCTGGTAGTAGTAGGTGCCGGCAGGCAGCGCCAAGCCGTTGTAGCTCCCGTCCCACGGCACCTTGTACCCTTCAATGTCTTGAAACACCTGCGACCCCCA
>DMUD01000138.1 GCA_003476475.1 Cytophagales bacterium
ATTACCAAAAGACGCGAAAACAGATTTTTAACTTCGGGAATCCAAAATCGGGGGATTGGTCTTTTTTTGGCCTTGGTCATAGGGGGATTGCTTGGGTATATAGTCTATATTGAAAAAGATTTTGGGATGAAAAAACCCATTTACGAAGCCTCATCGGCACAGGTTCTGGGCTATGGACTAATGGGCGATTATTTACTTCCATTCGAGTTGGTAGGCCTCCTTTTACTTGTAATTCTGATAGGAGTATTGGTAATAGCCAGCACCAAACCACTCAACCCCAATAATGAGTGAAAGGAATTTGAAACATCATGCTTAGATTTACAAAATTTTTACGCTTATGCGCCTAATTCTATTTTTATCGATTCTTTTTCCGATTGTGGCAATATCCCAAAGCGTTTTTGTTCCCTTGAACAAGGAATACAACCATCTACTAGACAGGCAAGAAATACTAAGTGGGAACACCTCCAACGACTTGCATACCTCTTTTAAGCCCTACAGCAGGGAAAATGTGTACAAGATGATTTCCCACGCTTCCGAAGATTCTTTGCATGCGGTTTCAAAAGTCGATGTCTTTAACCAGCAATATCTGAAAGACGACAACTGGGAATGGGCCGATTCGAGCGATAAAGTTGGCAATTCAAAAAAAGGACTGTTTAAGCTCTTTTATAAGAAAAAAAATGCGTTTTATCATTACAAAAGTGCTGATTTTGAGGTACAAGCAACCCCGGTGTTTTATTTTATGGGTGGAAGAGAGGCAGAAGGGGTTGGAAACAATTTCATCAATACGCGCGGTGCCGAAATAAGAGGGAGAATAGACAAAAGAATAGGGTTTTATTCGGTTATTTCCACCACACAAGCCTTGTACCCCAACTATGTACGCGAACGAACAAACCTAGCAGGAATTCGAGCAGTACCAGGAGAAGGTTATTTTAAACCCTATCAGGCCTATGGTGTCGATTTTTTTACCGCTAGGGGGTATTTCACTTTTAATTTTACTAAAAACATCAAATTCCAGTTTGGGCAAGACCGCAATTTCATTGGAAACGGCCATCGTTCACTAATACTTTCCGATTTCACTTCGCCTTATCTTTTTGGCAAAATCCAAACCAAAATTTGGAAAATAAACTACACAAACCTATACGCTCAAACTTTTTACAACACCAATATTGGCAAAGACACTACTTACCCCCGCAAGTTTATGACCTTGCACCATTTGAGCATGAACATAGGCAAACATTTGAATATCGGTGTTTTTGAATCCATTGTTTATACAAGAGAAAACAACCAGTTTGATTTCAATTACTTAAATCCAATGATATTTTATCGCTACGTGGAAACTTACATGGGGAGTAGCGACAAAGCAACCATCGGTGCCGATTTTAAACTTAATTTCTTGAAGCATTTGTCTTTGTACGGACAAGTTGTTCTTAACGAATTTAGAATCAGAGAGATAAGAAATGGAAATGGTTGGTGGGGAAACAAGCAAGCTTACCAGTTGGGTTTCAAATACATCAACGTAGCGGGCATCAACAATTTGGATATGCAAATTGAAGGGAATGTAGTAAGGCCATTTACCTACACGTCTTTAGATGGCACGACCAATTATTCGGCTTATAATCAACCACTTGCACACCCCATGGGGGCCAATTTTGTGGAACTCGTTGGCATACTTCGTTACCAACCTTTGAAGCGGGTGAACATTGTAGCCAAGGCCGTGGCCACACGCATAGGTCTGGACGATGCCAAAAACAACTACGGTAGCAATATTTTCATTCCTTACACCCGTGCCATTGTAGAGCGACCCTACGGCAACTATATCACTCAAGGTGTAACCACCAACATTGCCTATGCCGAAATGACCCTAAGTTACATGGCAAGGCACAATTTGTTCTTAGACCTAAGCACCATGGCTCGAGAACAGTTTACCGACAACGCAAATGCGAGAAACAGGAAAAATACATATTTTGTTTCGATCGGTTTGCGATACAATTTCAACCCGCGCACGCACGAATTTTAATGCATGAAAACATATTTCCGTATTCTGAGCTATGGCAAACAGTATCGTGGTCTGGTACCCCTCTACTTTGCATTTGTAATTCTGTCGGTAGTATTTGGCTTGGTCAATTTTGGTCTGCTGATACCACTTTTGAACATTATTTTCGGCACCATACAAGACGAAAATTTGCTTTTGTATCAAACAAAACCTGAATTTTCTTTCAGCTTTGTTACCGTCAAGGGTTATTTCTATTATTACTTCAATACTTTTTTGAATAACCCTGCCCAAGGCAAACTAGGGGCGTTGAAATATGTGTGTGGTATCATCATTTTTTCGGTTTTGCTGGCCAATATTTTTCGGTATTTGTCCGAAAGAACGCTTACCCACATCAGGGCGGGTTCTATTCGCAACATTCGCAAAGCTATTTTCGATAGGCTCATGCTTTTGCACCTCGGTTTTTTTACCAACGAAAAGAAAGGCGACATTATGTCGAGGCTCACTAGCGATGTACAAGAGCTAGAGTACACCATTTCGGCCACTTTGAGCGGTATGTTGAAAGACCCTATAAGCATCATCGGCTATTTCATATTTCTATTTTACATGTCGCCCGAACTCACCATTTTCTGCCTGTTATATTTTCCTGTTTCTAGCTTGGTGTTGGCCTCTATCGTAAAGTCGTTAAAGAAGCAAGCTAAAGAAGGTCAAAATGCCTTGGGAGGCATCATGAGCATGTTGGACGAAACACTTTCGGGCATAAAAGTGGTGAAGGCATTCAATGCCAATGAGTTTGTGAGTCAAAGGTTCGATTCTTTGAATGATGGATATTCACGCGTGTATCGTTCCATGCAAAACAAAAGAGATTTGGCATCGCCAGTTTCCGAATTTTTGGGCGTCACCTTGGTCACTGGGCTTTTGCTTTATGGCGGCTATTTGGTATTGGGCAATGAGTCTGAAACTAAGCTCACGGGCGTGCAGTTTATTGCCTACATTATCCTTATTGTGCAATTGTTAATCCCTGTCAAATCCATGTCTTCTTCCTACAGCACTATACAGCGAGGCTTGGTGGCGGGCGAAAGAATATTTGAACTGGTAGATGCCGAGTCTAAAATCAAAAACCCTGATAATCCCGTCTTCATTCAAGATTTCAAAGAAAAAATATCGTTCCAGAATGTATCCTTTTCCTATGGTGGTAAAGAGGTTTTGAAAGAAATCAATCTTACGCTTGAAAAAGGAAAGACTTTGGCATTGGTAGGGCCATCGGGTGGAGGAAAATCGACTTTGGCCGACCTGGTACCGCGTTTTTATGATGTACAACAAGGTGAGGTGCTTATAGATGATATCTCGTTGAAAGCTTGCGATTTACATTCTCTTCGCAACATTATGGGCATAGTAGGGCAGGAGCCCATTTTGTTTAACGACACCGTGTATAACAACATTGCATTTGGCAAACCAAATGCCACCTTGGAGGAAGTAGAAGCAGCAGCTAGAGTGGCCAATGCGCACCAATTTGTGAGTCAGTTGGAAAATGGATATCAAACTTTCATTGGCGAAAGAGGAGGGCGATTGTCGGGTGGGCAACGCCAGCGAAT
>DMUD01000121.1:0-4231 GCA_003476475.1 Cytophagales bacterium
ATAGATTCAAAGGGGCGTCATTGACCAAAATGGGATTGATACTTGTTTTGAGGGTTGTATCCAACTTGAAAGAAAGTGAAATCAAAGAGGCATTTTCTTCCTTTCTTAAATAATAGTTATGGTACTTTTCCTCTATTTTGCCATTTACCCAATTTTGAAAATCAGCCGAAAGCGCTATTTGCTCCATTTGTGCTGGCGAGTAACCACAAGCATAAAACCCACCCACAAGACCACCCATGGAAGTACCAGTTACATAATGGATGGGTATTCTGTTTTCTTCCAAATACTTCAAAACACCAATATGCGCTATCCCTTTTGCACCGCCACCGCTCAACACAAGGGCTACTTTCTTTTGCGCAAATGCTAAGGAAAAGAAAGTAAAAAAAGTATAAAAAAATAGAACCCTTTTTATAGCGGTAAAAGATAGAATTCCCCAAGTTAAGAAACCAAATCGGTTTCTTAAAATCGGCAACGTAAAAGTTAAAATTAAAAGCAAATTGAGTCAAAAAACACCATACACAAAAAATTTATTTCAATAATACAAAACCTACTACAACTGCAAAGTGAAATTTGTGTAAATCAATCCGAAAAGAATATAATCTCACGAAAATGAAAGTCTCGACTTTTGATTTTCGATACTCGCTCGCTATAAATCGAATTCAAGAATGAAAAAACTTACAACAAAATCCCCCAAAATTTTTTTTCTACTTCTGATTGCTTCCCTAAATGCACTCGCAAGCACTCAAAAAGACTCGAATTTTATCACTTGTATTTTACCAGTAGAAGCAAAAAAGGAATCTAACACAACCAAAATTATAGCATTGAAGGAACAAGACAAGTCCAAAAAAAGCAAATACAATAAAATACAAATAAAAAAATTCATAAGTACGCTAGAAGCAGGTTCTGCGCTGCTTACACCCGTTAGTGCAGTGCTTATTATCACCCTTTTTATCCTTTTGTTGTAATCTCAATATTTGCTGAATGACACCCAATCTACACTCAAACTATACTATGAAAACGGAGAGAGAATTAAATGAAGACATTCTTGAACTCACCACCCACATTATGAAAACCTACCCCGAACTTTCAAAATACGTGGCCGATATGTCGGTAAAAGCTTCTGGCGGTGGAAACAAAGAAAATGCCGTAAAAAGTCTCACCAATCATTACGAATACTTGGAAAAGGTAATGAAAAACTACATGCCCCAACATCAAAATTCCAACTTGGCACATTCATTGAATTAAATACATGGAAGAGCAAAAAAAGAAACCTGTAAAAAAGGAAAAAGAAGACCCAGCAAATTTGGAGGGCTACCCTACATATGAACCAGAAGAAGATGTGTACAAGCAGTTTTCAAAGAAAAAATTTCCTACTTCTGAAGTCAACACCTATTCGGGGGCAAACAAGGAATTGCCCATTGACAAAATCATTTCCAACCAAGAAAATTCGAGCGAAACCATGGGACAAGACTTGGATGTGCCTGGAGCTGAACAAGACGACCAACAAGAAAGCATCGGAAGCGAAGACGAAGAAAATAATTTCTACAGCCTTGGCGACGATAGCAGCGAAATGTGGCAAGAATAAAGGCAAAAACCGACTTTTGCCTTTATTACAACTTTTCGAAAATACGCTTGAAAGAGGTTTCGTAGGCTATACGACCGTGCACTTCGTGCATAGGCAAGCGTTCTTGCTGGGCACTATCTCGATGACGAATAGTGACTGTATTGTCTTCCAATGTTTGGTGGTCGACAGCAATACAAAACGGAGTTCCAATCAAATCTTGGCGTGTATAACGCTTTCCAATGGAGTCTTTTTCTTCATACACAATGTTGAAATCGTATTTCAACATTTCCACCAATTCGGCTGCTTTTTCAGGCAAGCCATCTTTTTTGGTAAGTGGGAAAATCGCTGCTTTGACAGGTGCAATAGCCGGATGGAATTTCAAGTAGGTGCGTTGCTTTTGTTCTTCGCCCTCTCCCACTGTTTCTATGGTATAGGCATTACATAAGTGTGCCAAAAACAAGCGGTCGGCCCCAACCGATGTTTCCACCACAAAGGGAATGTAGTTTTGATTTATCTCAGGGTCAAAATACTGCATTTTTTTACCCGAAAGACCTTGGTGATTTTTTAAGTCAAAATCGGTACGAGAGTGAATGCCCTCTATTTCTTTGAAACCAAATGGAAACTCAAATTCAATGTCCACTGCTGCGTTGGCATAGTGGGCCAGTTTGTCGTGGTCATGAAACTGTAATTTTTCGGTTGGTAAACCCAATGCGGCATGCCACTTTATGCGAGTTTCTTTCCAAAACTTGTACCAATCTAATTCCGAACCGGGGCGCACAAAAAACTGCATCTCCATTTGCTCAAATTCGCGCATACGGAAAATGAACTGACGAGCCACTATTTCGTTACGAAAGGCTTTTCCTATTTGGGCAATTCCAAAAGGAATTTTCATTCTTCCCGTTTTCTGAACATTCAAAAAGTTGACGAAAATACCTTGGGCTGTTTCGGGGCGAAGGTAAATGACATCGGCTTCTTCGGCCACCGAACCTATTTTGGTGCTGAACATAAGGTTGAACTGACGAATATCGGTCCAGTTTACTGTACCCGAAATAGGACAAGCAATTTTGTTGTCGTAAATCAAATTGCGCAAGCCATCGAAATCGTCTTTGGCCAAAAGGGAATTCATTTTTTCAACAAGTAGCGCTGCTTCTTGTTTGTTTCCCACTTCTTCCAACGCACTAGCATGGCCTTCTATCAAATGATCGACACGGTACCTCTTTTGCGAGTCTTTATTGTCTATCATGGGGTCGTTAAAACCATCCACGTGCCCAGAAGCTTTCCAAGTAAGTGGATGCATGAAAATGGCTGCATCTATTCCTACTATGTTGCCCTGCACTTGTGTCATGGTTTTGTACCACAGGTTTTTCAGGTTATTTTTCAACTCTACACCATACTGACCGTAATCGTACACCGCCGCAAGGCCATCGTATATTTCACTAGAAGGAAATACAAAACCATATTCCTTGGCATGGGAAATAATGTCTTTCAACTTTCCTTCGGTGGTCACTGCTTTTTGATTCGATTCCATTTTATTGTAAAGGCTGAATAGCGAGTTAAATTTTCAAACATTTGATTTTGAAGAAAGTGCCTTCTACCCAAGACGGCAAAACTTCAAAGGGGGCGAAATTAGCAATTTAGTCTTACAGGTTCTATTTATTTAGCCTAAAAAACAACCGTTTTGTATGTAGTAAAAACACTGCTAGCTAGTAGCAAGCAATATTTAAGCGGCAGCGTTTGTTTCTAATCCTTATCTTTGCGGCAGTTTTTGAGATGGAAATCAACATAGACAGCAATTCGGGTTATTGTTTTGGTGTGGAATATGCCATACAAATGGCTGAAGATGAAATGAACAACGGTGGCAGTCTGTATTGCCTAGGCGATATCGTACACAACAACATGGAAATCAAGCGTCTATCCGAAAAAGGATTGAAGATAATTTCGCACGATGACCTTAAAAATTTACACAATTGCAAGGTTTTGATAAGGGCACATGGTGAACCACCCGAAACCTATAAACTGGCTCTTGAAAACAACATTACCCTTATAGATGCCTCTTGCCCTGTGGTGTTGAAACTACAGAACAGGGTAAAACATTCCTACGACGAAATCAAAAAACAAAATGGCCAAGTAGTGGTGTACGGACAAAAGGGCCATGCAGAAGTGATTGGCATTTCGGGGCAAACACACAAAGAGGCCATCATCGTTTCCTGCGAAGAAGATTTAAATCAGATAGACTTTTCGCGCCCCATTGCATTTTACAGCCAAACCACCAAAAGTACCGAAGGATTCTACAAAATGAAGGAATTGATATCGGAACGCATAGCCAAAATGGGCATAGACCCACAAAACCATAAAACCTTCGATGCCAACGACAGCATTTGTCGCCAAGTGTCGAACAGGGAACCCCAACTTCTGAAATTTGCTGCCACTCACGATGCCATTGTGTTTGTAAGTGGCAAAAAAAGTTCGAACGGAAAAGCCCTTTTTCAGGTTTGCAAAAACCAAAACGAGAAAAGTTACTTCATTGAAAACGAAGAAGAACTAGAAACACATTGGTTTGAAAACATTGAAAAAGTAGGGATTTGCGGCGCCACCTCTACCCCTATGTGGCTGATGCAAAAAGTGGCAGATGCCATTGCGGCTATCCATCAACAGAAATTCGCAATT
>DMUD01000121.1:4500-5385 GCA_003476475.1 Cytophagales bacterium
ATTGTGGCTATCCATCAACAGAAACTCGCAATTGTTTAATTCAGTTTTTACCGAAACAAATACAAAAAATTTATTTGTTATAACATTCAACTCTAAATGAACCTGAACGAACTTAGTGCCATATCTCCCATCGATGGGAGGTATAGAAAAACCACCAAAACACTTGCTCCTTATTTTTCCGAATACGGGCTTATAAAATTTCGTGTTTGGGTCGAAATCGAATACTTTATTGCCCTTTGTCGCATTCCGCTTCCCCAGTTGGCCAGTTTCAATCACTCCAATTTTGAAAAACTTCGAGATATCTTGGTCGAATTTTCAACCATCGATGCTGAAGAAATCAAGAAAAAAGAAAAAGTGACCAACCACGACGTAAAGGCAGTTGAATACTATATCAAAGACAAATTCAAAGAACTGGGAATAAGCCAATATGCCGAATTTGTGCATTTTGGGCTCACTTCGCAAGATGTGAACAACACTTCTATTCCCTTATTGCTGAAAGATGCTGTAGAAAACGAAATGTTGCCAAAGTTGGACGAGTTGAAAAAGACATTGGAAGCGTTGGCAGAAGAATGGAAAAATGTCCCCATGTTGGCGCGCACCCACGGACAACCTGCCTCTCCTACGCGTTTGGGCAAAGAAATCAAAGTGTTCTGCGAAAGGTTAGACGGACAAATTGGCCTCCTAAAAAACATTCCATATGCAGCCAAATTTGGAGGTGCCACTGGCAATTTTAACGCACATCATGTGGCATATCCCAACATCAATTGGATAGATTTTGCCAACGATTTTGTAAACCAAAACCTTCAACTACACCGCAGTCAATTCACCACCCAAATTGAACATTACGATTATTTGGCGGCGTTACTCGATGCTTTTGCCCGTATC
>DMUD01000302.1 GCA_003476475.1 Cytophagales bacterium
AAAACTGATGTAGCAAAACCATACTTTGTAGGTAGTGCAGGTGCAGGTAGCTATGATCCCACCAGCAACCCAACAATCGATTATTTGGGGCAAGTTGCCAATACTAGTGTCGCATTTACTTCGGTTTCACAAGGTAAAGATTTAAAATTGAGTATTGCCTTTGCCAGCGATGACCAGTCGAAAGTATGGGGTTATGAGTTTGCTTTACCAGCCTCTACTACTCCTGTGATGTTGACCGCACCACTGGGTTTGTTCAAACTTCGTGATAATTCCAAAGCATTTTCAGGCGCGGTAATAACCGAGGCTGACTTAGCAACCGTGAGTAAATTCGAGTTTGGTTTGACCAATTTGTCAGACGGTGGTGTGGGCGTTGCCGAGCTTCACTTTGATAACTTTATGTTGCTTGATACATATCTCACAGGTACGAGCAATTCAAATATTTCAAATGCTTTTTTCTTCGTATATCCTAACCCTTGCAACACAGGCATATTGAATTTAGGCGAGTCCGAGGTTTCTTATACCCTAAGCACTGCCATTGGTGTGGTGGCGAAGAGTGGTGTAGGTCACAAAGTGGATGTATCGAACCTTGAAAAAGGCATGTATTTGATTTCAACTAGCAATGGCAAAATGGCAAAAGTCATTTTGAACTAGACTTTTTCTTCTCTTTTCAAAAAGGTCTTCTCAGAAATGGGAAGGCTTTTTTTCTTTTTTACCTTTGACTAATGAAAACGAAATCCACTTTTTTTTGTCAGTCTTGTGGCATGCAGTCGTCTAAATGGCTAGGCAAATGCCCTTCTTGTTCCGAATGGAATACCTTCGTAGAAGAATTGGTGGTAAAAGAAAATACGAGCCAGCCACAATACAAGACATCCACCTCCAAACAAATTGCTTCCAAACCTAGGCACATTACCGAGATTCAATACGACGAGCAACCACGTATTGCTACCCACGATGGCGAACTTAACCGCTTGTTGGGTGGCGGCATAGTGCCGGGTTCGCTCACGCTTCTGGGTGGCGAGCCGGGCATTGGCAAATCTACTCTGATGTTGCAGGTGGCCATGCAATTGAAAGGCTTCAAGGTGTTATATGTAACAGGAGAGGAGAGCCAGCAACAAGTGAAGATGCGGGCCGAAAGGCTGGGCGAAATCACTGCCGATTGTTATATTTTAACCGAAGTTTCTACCCAAAATATCTTCAAACAAGCTGAAATGTTGGAACCCGATTTGGTGGTTATCGATTCCATTCAGACGTTGTATTCGGCTCACATTGAATCTTCGGCAGGCAGTATTTCGCAGGTGCGCGAGTGTACCGCCGAACTAATGAAATATGCCAAGGAAACGGGTACACCTGTATTTTTGATAGGGCATATTACGAAAGAAGGCACCATTGCGGGGCCTAAAGTTTTGGAACACATGGTCGATGTGGTATTGCAATTTGAAGGCGACAGGCATTTGGTATATCGAATTTTACGCAGTATCAAAAATAGGTACCATTCCACCAGCGAATTGGGTATTTACGAGATGTTGGGCACTGGGCTGCGAGAAGTGAGCAATCCTTCCGAAGTGTTTCTCTCTCAACGAGAAGAGGGTTTGAGCGGCGTAGCCATCAGTGTGATGTTGGAGGGGAATCGTCCTTTTATGATTGAAATACAATCGTTGGTGAGCGTGGCTACCTACGGAACGCCACAGCGCACTACTACAGGTTTTGATGCAAAAAGATTGAATATGATTTTGGCCGTTCTTGAGAAGCGGGGCGGTTTTCGGCTGGGGGCTCAAGATGTTTTTTTAAACATAGCAGGTGGCATAAAGGTGGAAGATCCCGGTATCGATTTGGCGGTATGTGCCTCCATTGTTTCGTCATTTGAAGACATTTCAATACCCAATCACATTTGTTTTGCCGCCGAAGTTGGATTGGGTGGCGAAGTGCGCGCTGTCAACAGGATTGACCAACGAATAGCCGAAGCTCAGAAATTAGGGTTTAAAGAAATCTATGTGTCGAAATACAACATGAAGGGGCTCGACACTAATTCTTACTCTATCAAGATTCATGCAGTAGGCAAATTGGAAGAATTGGTTGAGGGGCTTTTTGGGTAGGGATTGCCAGTTTACGTTATTTGATTGTTGATAATAGATTCACTACTCCTCAAGTCTTTCAACATCAACTGAAGACTTTTTTTGCCGTTGAATTCATTGATATCGACCGAATAGCAGATGTCGACGGGTTTGCCTCCCATTACTAGTTCGTAATAATTGCCCATACCGAAACCTATGGCATCTATTTCTCTGCCGTCGTGTAGTTTTAGGCTGAATTTCAAATGAGTTTCTTTCAACAAACGGATATTTTGCGGCATTACATTGGCAGTTAAAAAAACTGGAGCCAAGTTTTGGGGGCCAAAGGGTTCCATTTGAGCTAGTATGTGGTAAAATTTTTCATTGATGGCTTCTAAAGGTAATTCTAGGTCTATGCTCAAGTGGGGAACGAGTTGTTCGGGCAAAATACGATTTGCCACTGCTTCTTCGAAACGTTCTTTGAAAAGCTGCATTTTTTCGATTTGCAAGGTAAGGCCTGCGGCATGGGTATGTCCGCCGTATTTTTCCAACAAATCGGAACACTCGCAAATGGCTTCGTACAAATCAAATCCATTTACCGAACGTGCCGAACCGGTAGCTAGATTATTAGATTCGGTAAAAATGATGGTAGGCCGATGGTACTTTTCGATGCATTTCGAAGCTACAATCCCAATGATGCCCTTGTGCCATTCTTTGTTGAATAAAACAGTGCTCTTGGCTGATATCAATTTCTCGTCTTCTTCGATAAGGGCTATGGCCTCGCGAAATGTACCCGAGTCCAAATTTTTTCGCTTGGTATTTTCGTGGTTTAATTCAAATGCAAATGATTGTGCTTCGTTTTCTGTTTTTGAAATGAGCAATTCTACACTAGCCTTTGCGTGTTTTATGCGTCCTGCTGCATTTATTCGGGGCCCTAATCCAAAAACCACATCACTCACGGTTAAATTTTTTTTGAATCCTGCCACTTGTATAAGTGCGGCAATACCGGGGCGTTTTCTCTCATTTATTTTTTGTAGTCCAAAATAGGTCAGGATTCGGTTTTCGCCCACCATGGGCACAATATCTGAAGCAATGCTAATGGCGACTAGGTCTAGATAGTCGTACATCCCAACGCTATATTCAGGGTGATTTATGCTAAAGGCTTGTATTAGTTTGAACCCAATTCCGCAGCCCGAAAGTTCTTTGAAAGGGTAGGGGCAGTCTGTTTGTTTGGGGTTCAGGCAGGCTACACAATCGGGAAGTACTTCACCTGGTTTGTGGTGGTCGCATACAATAAAATCTATGCCTTTTTCTTTGGCATAGGCTATCTCTTTTACCGATTTTACGCCACAGTCTAAAGCAATGACGAGTGTAAATTGGTGACTGTGAGCGAAATCTATGCCCGTAAATGAAATACCGTAGCCCTCGTTATGGCGGTCGGGAACATAGAAATCGATGTGAGGGTAAAATTTCGACAAATAATCGTGCACTAAAGCAACCGAAGTGGTACCATCCACATCGTAATCGCCATATATGAGAATTTTTTCTTGTTTCTCGATGGCTTGGGCAAGTCTTTTCACTGCCTTGGCCATGTCTTTCATCAAAAAGGGGTCGTGCAAGTCGTCCAATTTTGGACGGAAATAATGTTTGGCGGCATCGAAAGTATCCACGCCTCTTTGCACTAAAAAAGTGGCCAAATAAGGATTGATGTTTATTTCATTGGCCAGTTTTTGAATT
>DMUD01000290.1:0-1899 GCA_003476475.1 Cytophagales bacterium
ATGCTTGCGGGCTTCGATGGCTATGGGCAGTGCTCCCTTTATAGGCCGAAGGGTGCCATCCAAGGCCAACTCGCCCATAATGAGGTATTTGTCCAATTGTGGGCAGTGCATTTGGTCTGAAGCCTGCAAAATGGCCACCGCAATAGGCAAGTCGTAGGCCGAACCTTCTTTGCGTACGTCGGCAGGTGCCAAGTTCACCACCGTTTTGTTTCGGGGCATTTTATAGCCCAAAGACCGAATGGAGGTTTCTACTCTTTGACCACTTTCTTTGACGGCATTGTCGGGCAGTCCCACCATAAAAAATCCAGTTCCTTGCCCCACGTCCACCTCAATAGTGATAAGTTGTGCATTTACACCTTGAAGAGCGCTGCCATAAGTTTTTGCCTGCATAAATGAGTTTGATTTTTCTTTGGAATGATGCGTTTGCTATCTTTCTACCAAATATACGCAGCTACCACGACTGGCATATTTTTTCAATGGATTAAAACCCCATACAAATCCTAAAATTTCTTCCAAACCAGTAGGAACAAATTCGAAAATCTTGGGAAATAAGAGAATGAAGGTTTTAAAAGTAATTTTCAATTTGCAGAAAACGACTTCTTTTGGGGTGTTTCTAAAAATGTGATATGCGAGATAGAATAATAAAATAGCAAGCCATGTGAAAAAAGTCCCCAAGATGCGCAACATCCAACTATTTTTGAGATTGTTGGAAGATTCAGTTTTTGCAAAAAGCATGTAATTGTTTCTATGCCTTCGATTCGTTGATTGGCTGTAGGCCCTTTTCGATGAGAAAAATGAGGATGTGTATGATTTTGATGTGCACCTCTTGAATACGGTCGGCATAGCCAAAATGAGGTACACGTATCTCCAAATCGCAGTTTTCGGCCAGTTTACCACCGTTTTTGCCAGTAAGCGCCACTACTTTCAGCCCTTTCATTTTGGCTACATTGGCAGCACGCAGTACATTGCCCGAATCTCCGCTTGTACTAATGGCCAACAGCACATCGCCTTTGTTGCCAAAGGCTTCCAAAAAACGGGAGAAAGCAAAATCGAACCCATAGTCGTTGCTTACGCAAGTAAGGTAGCCAGGATCGGAAATTGAGATGGCAGGAATGGCTTTGCGGTCTTCGCGGTATTTTCCAGTCAGTTCTTCGGCAAAATGCATGGCATCGCAAGAAGAACCACCATTGCCGCACGAAATGATTTTTCCGCCATTGTTTACGGCTTCTACCATCCATTTGGCTGCTTCTTCTATTTTGGCCAAATTTTCAGTCGCTCCTAAAAATTGTGTCAGTACATCGGCTGCCGATTTTAACTCGGCCAAAATCATTTCTTTGTTATTCATCGGTCTTCTTAATGTGATACACTCTTCTTCTTGGGCAAAATTTCCAATACTGTAATCCCCAACAAAGCGCTAAACAACAGTATCGAGCAAACAAGGCTTATTTTTTCGCCTAAGTGATAACTCGGCATGTCGAATTTCATTTCAATGGTGTGGGTGCCCGCCGGAATGTACATGGCGCGTAGCACATAGTTGGCTCGAATCAAGTCGGCGGGTTTCCCATCGATAGTTGCGGTCCATCCTATAGGGTAATATATTTCGGAAAATACGGCCAGTTTTTCGGAAGAAGATTTGCTCACATATTGCAAATATTTAGGCGTACAGGTCTTCAGGGTAATGCTGGCAGTACTGCTGTCGAACTTGTCGGAGCCAATTTTGAATTTGCTCACATCCACCACGGCCGTGTAGGCGGGCTCGAAATTGTCCAATGCCGCAATTTCGTCGTCGGGGTTTTGTACTTTTTTAATTTCTCTCACAAACCAGGCATTGCCCAAGGCTCCGGGCATTAGTTGGGGGGGTTGGTCGGGCGAAATAATGGCGTACTTGGCATTGAGCAT
>DMUD01000290.1:2220-2845 GCA_003476475.1 Cytophagales bacterium
TGGCGTACTTGGCATTGAGCATGTGCAATACCTTTTCATTATTTTTGCTCAAATGCCTTTCAATCAGGTCTTGGTACCTGCGCAGTTTTGCAGGGTTGTTGCCTCCAATCGATTTGTGAAAATAAGAGGTGCGGTTTTCGGTAAAAGGATTGGCACTTAAATTATACACGCGGTAGCTAAGCGAGGTGTCTTTTTTTATGGCTTCGTCGGCTAGTGAAGGGCTGAAAAAGGTGTTGCTTCCTTTCTTTTGAAAATTTCCAGTGTTTAGGTAATTTTTATCAAGCATCCACAAGTCGAGAAATATCAAAGCGGCGGTTATGATTACCACCACATTTTCTTTCATTTTGCCCAAGACGTAAAAATACAACATGCCTGCTACCAAGGCTATGAAAAGGAAAGAACGAAAGGCATCGCCACGCATCAAAGCTTCTCTGTCGGCCACTATGGCGTCCATTATTTGCTGTGCAAATCCGGCATCGCCTGTCATACTTTTGAAATTTTCCAGCATTTTCATGTCGCCCGTACTGCTGAAGTCGAAAGAACCCGAAAAGAGCATCACTATCAGGCAAATGCCCCCTGTAAAACCAAATGCAATCCACAATTTCTTTCTTAGTTTTTCTTTGTC
>DMUD01000088.1:0-285 GCA_003476475.1 Cytophagales bacterium
GTTGCACAAGCAAGGTTTCTTGTTTGTCATTGCTTAAGGCCAATTGATTCCCGTTAAAATCATAGGCCGATGTATCGCCTGAGTGGTATAAGTGGTGCCCATCATGCCCCACGCGATTTACGCCAATGCAATAACTTGCATTTTCGATGGCTCTAGCTTTTAGTAACGTATTCCAAGCAGTAGCCCTTTTTTTAGGCCAATTGGCCACATAAACCAAACAGTCGTATGAATAATCTTTTTTGTTCCTGCTCCACACAGGAAACCGTAAATCATAGCATATCATAG
>DMUD01000088.1:586-4180 GCA_003476475.1 Cytophagales bacterium
CCGTAAATCATAGCATATCATAGGTCGGAAAGTCCAACCGCGCCATTCTACCATTAGTTGCGATGTGCCCGAAGTATAGATAAGGTGTTCGTTGGCGGAAGCAAATAGGTGTTTTTTGTCGTAAGTTTTGGAATTACCATCGGGTTGCACCCACAATAGTCGGTTGAAAAATTGGTTTTTTTCTTTTGCGATAAAACTTCCACATACCACCGAATTGGTTTGGTTTGCCATTTGCTTCATCCATTTGTGTGTGGTCAAATTCATGGGTTCAGCAAGGTTGGCAGCGTTCATACTAAATCCGGTACTGAACATTTCGGGAAGAACAATCAGGTCAACTTGTTTTTCAATTTTCCAGATTTTCTCTTCAAACTGAAAAAGGTTTGCTCTGATATCTTCCCAGTACAAATCGGATTGTATTAAAGCGATTCGCATCTTTCGTTGTTAAGAATAAAATTTCGGACGCAGACTAAATATTTGCCAAGGTTTTTTCAACCCACGATTTGCCCCATTCTTCCAATTCTTCTTCCGACCATAAACTAGGGAAAAATACTTTTTTCTGAAATCGGGGGGGTAGATATTGGTGCCAGTTAGTACCTCCTGTACTGGCAATCGCATTATTTTTTCTTTGAAGGTGTTTTACGGCGCTTTTGTAGTGTGCCATTGCCCAGTTCACATTCAAATTTGAATCGAAAGTGCGTAATAGTTCTGTTAATTCTTCTTTTTTGTGCGCCTTTTGTACATATTCTTCGGCAATTCTGTTTAGATTTTTGTTTTGTAGGTCGATACTCAGTTCCAAAAGTTCGCGTGAATATTTTTCTTCAAAATGTTGAAGTGTCGTTGTTTTTTCACCAGAAACGATTGATGTAGCCCCTTTTTTCCAATATAATTGTTCAAAAAGTTCTTCGGTGATGTGGTCGCCTTCGATGCTTTCGCGCATGTTTTTATCTACCAAATTGTATAAATCGGTACAGTAAATTTCAATCATTCTGAATTGCACCGACTGAAACCCACTGGCGGGCAATATACTTAAGCGAAATTTCAAAAACTGTTCTCTTTCTATTCCCTTGGCCATAATGTCGAACGAGCTAACCAATTGTTCGACGTAGTTATTTAGCCGTTCTAGTTTGGAAATTAGTATGTTTTCTTGCAGGTCGGTTGCGTGGCATATTTGATCCAATTCCCAGATTATCAGCTTGAAATATAGTTCTGTAATTTGGTGATAGGCGATAAACACTACTTCGTCGGGCTGATCGGTTTTGGGGGTTTGAAGGGTTAAAAGGGTTTCAAGATGAATGTAATCCCAGTAAGTGGTTAACTTGGAATAGTTCAATCCTTCCAAATAGGAGGCTATGTCGGTTCCGCCGGCTCCTACTTTTTCGCGCAAATTTTGAAGTTGCGCTAAAATTTTTTCGTCATTTGACTCTTCTGAATTACCCACATCAAAACGATTTCGTAAATAGAGTTCTAAAACTATCTACAAAGAAACGATTAATTTTCAGACCTTAATAATTTAAACACATGACCGAAAACAGCTTTAGTTCTGCAAAATCATCCAATTTAGACTGTAAGACAAGTGATTGGGTGAAAACTGATTTTTATCAGTTGGACGATATGCTTAGCGATGAGCAACTTCTAATTAGGGGCTCGTTGCGCGAGTTTGTAAAAAAGGAGATTGTTCCAATCATTGAAGATTGTTGCCAAAATGCGGTGTTCCCTACTCAAATTGTTTCCAAAATGGGCGAAATGGGCATTTTTGGCCCTACTATTCCAACAGAATATGGTGGTGGCGGACTTGATTACATAACCTATGGCCTAATTATGCAGGAAATAGAGCGTGGCGATTCAGGCATGCGTTCTACGGCTTCTGTTCAAAGTTCGCTGGTCATGTATCCTATTTACAAATTTGGTTCGGAAGCGCAGCGTCGCAAGTATTTACCCAAACTTGCCAAAGGCGAGTGGTTAGGGTGTTTTGGCCTTACCGAACCCGATCATGGGTCAAATCCAGCAGGCATGCTCAGCCATTTTGAAGACAATGGAGACCATTTTCTTTTGAATGGTTCTAAAATGTGGATTTCGAACTCGCCTATGGCCGATGTGGCTGTAGTGTGGGCAAAAGACGATTTAGGTCGTATAAAGGGATTGCTTTTAGAAAAAGGGATGGAGGGTTTTACGGCTCCCGAAATACATAATAAATGGTCTTTGAGAGCAAGTATTACTGGCGAACTAGTTTTCGACAATGTAAAAGTGCCCAAAGAAAATATTTTGCCTAATGCCGACGGACTTTCGGCCCCTTTGGCTTGCCTTGATTCTGCTCGGTATGGTATTTCATGGGGAGTGATTGGCGCAGCTATTGAATGTTTTGAAACAGCTAGAAATTATGCACTGCAAAGAATACAGTTTGGGAAACCAATTGCTGCTTTTCAGCTTACCCAAAAAAAACTAGCCGAGATGTTGACCGAAATTACCAAAGCACAGTTGCTTGCTTGGCGCTTGGGTACCCTTATGAATCAGAAAAAAGCTAGTTCGGCTCAAATATCACTGGCCAAGCGCAACAACGTAGACATGGCTTTACACATTGCACGAGAAGCACGTCAAATATTGGGTGGTATGGGTATTACGGGTGAATATCCTATCATGCGACACATGGCAAATTTAGAGTCGGTCATTACCTACGAGGGTACCAACGACATTCATTTGCTCATATTGGGACATGCCATTACAGGTATCCAAGCCTTCAAGTAATAGAACTTTCGTTCCAACCTAATTATTTGTTAAATTAGATAGCTTTCGGACCGAATAGAAGAAATTTGTGTTAGGTTAGCCTTTTCGTTTAAATTTGCTAATTATCCTATCACCTTTTCCAAGGTATATAATTGGAAAAAATATTTTATTTTAAAATAACTTCACAAAAATATATTTAATGCCACTCATTTCAAATATAACCTTAAGAAATTTTAATGTATTAAGCTTTTCGACTTTCCTATTTACACTTTTAGCGGTTTCCTTTTTTTGTCAAGCCCAATCGACGGTAATAGACAAAATAATTGCGAAAGTCGACAATCAGATAGTGCTACAATCTGAGTTGGAATTGGCAACCAAACAGTTTTTGGCCGAAACACGCTACAATGGCAGTGATGTAAAATGCAATGTGTTGGAAACCCTCATTATTAATAAATTACTTTTAGCTAAGGCAGACATCGATTCGGTTACGGTCGAGGACAAGATGGTTGAGGACCAATTGGACAGAAGAATGCAGTATTTTATTTCATCTGTAGGTTCTGAGCAAAAACTGGAAGCCTATTACAACAAGTCTATTTTAGAACTGAAGAGTGATTTGCGTAGGCAGGTAAAAGAACAAATGATTGTGCAAAAGATGCAAGACCAGATTACAAAAAAAATTAAGGTTACTCCCAGCGATGTGAAGAAGTTTTTCAACAATATCCCTTCAGACAGTTTGCCCTTTTATTCTAAAGAGGTAGAAGTGGGGCAAATTGTAAGAATTCCGACTGTTTCGCGCAAACAATCTTTGGAGGCCAAATCCAAATTACTTGGCATTCGCGATAGAATAATAAAGGGCGAAAATTTTGAAGATTT
>DMUD01000301.1 GCA_003476475.1 Cytophagales bacterium
GTAGAGCTATTGGAAAAATTTGCCTTGTTGTGGATTAACTTGGCCATTATGCAAGGTCATGGTCGCAATCTGGCTTTCAAGCTCTTGAAAAGATAGAAGGCGGTAATTTTTATCTAAAAATTAGCTGTCCATCGTACTCCATGAGGCTTTGAAATGAAACTGCCCTTGCAGCTGAGGGAAGTTGCCTCTTAAAAACTGAAATATAAAACTCAACATAACATTGTGGCACATAAGGACCAAAGGTGAACAGGATTTGAATGGCGCTTACGATATCCTAGCTAGATTGTATAAGTTCTATTTCGCATAACGAAGTCGAAAAGCAATATCCCAGTCAGAAACGTGTAATCAAAATGCCTCTGACTGTCAAAAAACATGACCCTATTTTCAGTTTTCACACAGTACAAAGAGTGCGTATTATTACCCAATGCCACCAAATATGCCAACTTAAATATTTATTCAGACAGCCAGAACGCTCTTTCCCTTTTTAATACTTCTTAAAACTCGGCATTTTTTGGTGTGCGTGGAAAAGGTATTACATCCCGAATATTGTTCATACCTGTTACAAACAACATCAAACGTTCGAAACCTAGACCAAAACCAGCATGAGGACAAGTTCCAAAGCGGCGCGTATCCAAATACCACCACAAGTCTTCGTTTTTGATACCCAACTCATTCACCCTATTCAAAAGTTTGTCGTAGTTTTCTTCACGTTGTGAACCGCCTATGATTTCGCCAATGCCCGGAAAAAGCACATCCATAGCCCTCACAGTTTTACCGTCGGCACTCTGCTTCATGTAGAACGCTTTAATTTCTTTAGGGTAATCGGTTAAAATTACCGGCCTCTGGAAATGTTTTTCGACCAAATAACGCTCGTGTTCAGATTGCAAATCTGTTCCCCATTCCACTTTAAACTCAAATTTTTGCCCCGAATTGCGCAAAATCTCCACTCCTTCTGTATAAGAAAGACGTTGAAAAGGATGCTCCAGTACAAAGTGAAGCTTTTGAATGAGCTCCTTGTCGTACATGTTGTTTAGAAATTCCAAGTCGTCTTTGCAATGTTCCAAAGCATAGGAAATAAGGTATTTTAAAAATTCCTCAGCCAAATTCATGTTATCGTCCAACTCATTGAAAGCCACCTCGGGCTCAATCATCCAAAACTCGGCCAAATGGCGAGTAGTATTGGAGTTTTCGGCACGGAAAGTAGGGCCAAAAGTGTAAATCTCGGTCAAAGCAGTGGCTACCAACTCACCCTCCAACTGACCCGAAACGGTCAAATTGGTTTCTTTTCCGAAAAAATCTTCTCGGTAGTCCACATGCCCCAACTCATTGAGGGGTGGTTTTTGATCGTCGAGCGTCGTAACGCGAAACATTGCGCCCGCACCTTCGGCATCGGACCCGGTAATGATGGGAGTGTGCACATATACAAAACCTTTGTCGTTAAAGAATTTGTGAATAGCATACGACATGGCATGGCGCATACGCAATACGGCCCCAAAAGTATTGGTGCGTGGCCTCAAATGGGCAATTTCGCGCAAAAATTCCAAGGTATGACCCTTCTTTTGCAAAGGAAATGTCTCAGGATCGGCTGCCCCATATAGCTCCATTTCTCGTGCCTGAATTTCCACACTTTGCCCCTTTCCCAAAGATTGTACCAACAAACCTTTTACGGCAATGCAAGCCCCAGTGCTTATTGATTTAAGCGCATTTTCATCAAAATTGGCCACATCTACCACAATTTGGATGTTGTGTATAACAGAGCCATCGTTTAGGGCAATAAAGGCCACCCCTTTGCTGTCGCGCTTGCTACGCACCCAGCCTTTAACCAATACTTCTGAGCCTGGCTGTCCGCTGTTGAGCAGGACTTTGACTTTTGTTCTTTTCACGTTAAAATAGTTTTAAGCTCTTGTATAAAAAGACGGAAGAGCAAAATTGGGTAACAAAGCAAAGGTTTTTTACGGAGTTTTTCAAAAGCAACATTAGGGAGCCAAACGATATATCTCCCATGCAGCGCCTTTTGGAATATAACAAATGCGATCATGAAGACGACTTGGACGGCCTTGCCAAAACTCGAAAAATTCAGGTTTTAACCTAAAACCACCCCAATGGCTTGGTCGAGGCACCATCCCTTTTTCCCTAAAATCTTGAGCCAACACCTCATACGTTTTTTCTAGCTCATCACGGCTTTCAATTTTGTTACTTTGCGCCGAAACCCATGCCCCTACTCGACTTTCCCAAGGACGAGAAAAGAAATATTCATCCGATTCGCTTTCAGACACCTTTTCGACCAACCCTTCGATACGTATTTGCCTTTCCAATTGTGGCCAAAAAAAAGTAAGACAAGCCGCAGGATTCTCTGAAAGTTCCTTGCCTTTCTTGCTTTCATAATTGGTAAAAAAAACCAGCCCACGGTGGTCGAAATCCTTCAACAACACCACCCTAGAAGAAGGCTTCCCTTGCAGAGTGCTAGTGCCAAGTAACATAGCATTTACCTCCTCCACTTTTGCACTTATGGCTTCTTTGAACCAAGAGGCAAATTGTTCGATAGGCGAAGCGTCCACCTCGTTTTCACTCAAAGATTTCAGCTTGTAATCTTTTCTGATAGATGCAATATCCATATTCAAATTTTAAAACTTAAGAGAAGGTTAAAATTATTTAAAACTTAATGATTTCTATTCTTGCGATTATCCGCTAAATTAATGTGTTTAGCAACCATATACCACAAACCTTGCCCGCATGGGAGTAATCGGTTCAAATATCCCCAAAATAGAAAAAGGCTGCATCCTTATTTCGGAGCCGTTCTTGCCCGACCCAAATTTCGAACGTACGGTCATTCTCATCTGCGACCATACGAGAGAGGGGACTTTAGGATTTATTTTGAACAAGCCTGCCGAAATAAAACTTGGCGATGTGGTAGAAGAATTTGAAGAAGGTGAAAAAAAAATATATGTAGGTGGCCCGGTAGAACAAAATACCATGCATTTCATACACCGAATACCAAACCAATTGGATAGCAGCTTTGCTTTGGGCGAGGGAATTTTTTGGGGCGGCGATTTCGAAATTTTAAAATCGCTGGTGAATACCAAACAAGCCACACTTGATGATGTGCGTTTCTTTTTGGGTTACTCGGGCTGGGCTCCCAAACAGCTCATAAACGAAATTGAAAACAAAACTTGGTTTGTGTACAAACCCGAAAGCCTAAAAGAGATTTGGGAATTGAACCCAGACAATTTGTGGCGAATCATCCTAAAAAAAATGGGAGGTAAATTTAAAATGATTTCCAATTATCCAGTCGATCCTAGGCTAAATTAGCCTCTTTTCGCTTTATTAGTTACCTTTACTCGATAAAAAAAACCGTCATGAATACGGAAAGCAATCCACATTTTACTGAAGAAATATCAATCGAAGAAAATTTAGGAGAAATTGGCTCAGCGACCTACCCTACCCACGAAGAAGCCCATGTGGAAGAAATCTATTATAAAACTTGGAGCAAAGAAGCCCTCTTGAAAGCCTTTCAAGAGGCAAAAACCCTGCCCATAGTCAAGGGATACAAGCTGGCCAATAAACTAAAATCGGCCATCGAAGAAAAAATTCAAGAAGAAAAAAACCTTGCTCTTGA
>DMUD01000141.1 GCA_003476475.1 Cytophagales bacterium
TTTTCGATAGAGTGATGGGAATATCAATGAATTCTTCAAAAGCTATTTAGGATTTGTTTTGAATAAATGTTAATAACACGATCCTTTTGCGACACGGTCAATACGGTCTATTTGGTAATGTGCATCTCTGCCACGGGACTTTGCTGAATGTATACTGTTTTCAGTTGACTGATGAATCAGGCTGTTATTCTGATTTCATTTAAAACGATCATTCAAAAAACTAGAAATCAAAATCAATTACAAAATTGGGGAGTATAGTACGCGATTGTTTCGATTCTATCAAGAAGAGTGTTGTTATTTATAGAAGCTGACTGTAGCTGATCAGAGTTCACTCGACAATATGGTCAATGAGAGCCTCTAGCTAGAATCTGAAGCCATGACTAATTCATTGTAGCTTGAAATGTGTAATCAAAAAAGCAGGAATTTTATGAGGAAGTTGCAATAAGATTTTGAAAAAACGATGCTCAAATAAGTTTCACGATATGCGAAAGGTCAATAGTCAGCAGTAGCGGACTTTAAACATTCTTGTTATAATACCAATTCGATCAAAGGATTTCTTCCAATAGAGTAAAACTTTTATTTATACGGCTAGAAAAAGAGATATATTGAATTGAATGATCCAACAGAAAAAGAAATTTTAATGCGATGACTTGAAACAGCGAGATACAATGATCTGAAAGCTAAAAGCTAGTACCATTTCGCTAGATGTCGAATTTATTTAGAAGCGACGAATATTCTGAAAAAGCTTTGACCGGTTAAAGCACTTGCATCTTTTTGTATATTTCACAAAAATGAGTTATTTACATTTGAGATCTTGTTTTCAAGGTCTAATCATTACTAATAATATTCCTTTGTTTGGATCACTCATTCACAAAAGCCTTTGAAGAGTTCCAGATTCTAAATTCCGATGCAATAACAGATCTTTATAAGTAAATTCGATATTCGAAGTAATCAAACTTGAAAAAGTTTTCAAACTAACCAAATATGAAAGAATCTGTTAAGATTTTCTCGTTACTCTTGCTCAATCAAGTTCCACCTTGCTAACCCAAAGCCGATTTTCCCATCCGTGATAATGTGTTATATTAAAATATGGTTATATTGAAATTTTAGACGAATGAATCACGCATTGAAGGAAATCGAGCTGACATGAAGTCTTCGAGTCCTAATTTTGTAAACGCAAGCTTGAAAAGTATACGAGGCGCCACGTGATAGTGTGCTAAAGTAATTGCTGAATGGAAAGAAAGAAGACCAATAATTTTGCTAAGCTGCTCACAAACAAACAAAAGTTCGTAAGTTTGGGTGCTTTAGAGTTGAGGCTGTAAAACAAAAGTTGAGGCTGTAAAACGATTTTACCAGTAGTTTTTTGAGATCTTGGTGTTTGTTCGGATCAGTCAAGTGGGGAGTAAAGGGTAGGTTGTAAATCATTGTTTCAATTTGTTAAGAGAATTGAGCGGCTTTGCTAAAATGATGGATGTGTTGTGGTGTTGTGTGGGTTTGTGTGTGTGTTTGTGTTGCTTGGGGGAGTTGTGGTGTTGTTTGAAGGGTTGTGTGGGTGCTAACCGCCAGGGTTTAGGGTTAGGCCATGTCAAAGACACTGGAAGTGTGCGCACGCTCCTGCTCCTCCGAGCCGGAAAATGGTTAGGGTTAGGGTTAGGTAAGCCAACTAGAAAAACTACTTGTATAATGTGCAGGGGTAGATGTTCCAAAAGGGAATTTTCGGGTCGATAGCAGCTTTTTCCAATTGATTAATTGGATAGATATGCAAAATAGATGTTCCATAAGGGAATTATCTTCCATAACTAAATTCCCAAAAAGGAAGGTGGGCGGATTTATGGTCCTTTTTGTGCCGGTTCAAACTGTTCTATTGCAATTATTTTTACATTTTAGAATATTTAACAAGATTAATTTATTTTTTTCTGCCGAAAATTAAATTCACAGAATTTGATAGGATGGTATACATCTGCACCTTTGATTGATCAAAACGTATGCATTAGCTATCAAATTGAGTAAAAATTGCGCAAACGTATGCATTAGCTATCTAATTGAGTGAAAATTGCGCAGCTAAGAAGGAGGTGCTATTAATTCAACCTGTTAAAAAGAGTTGAAACCTCTGCGATTAGATTTGAAGCAATTGAGTCGTTTCAGAGAGTTATTTTTGATGATTTCTGATTGTAACCGATCAGAACCTGTGAAGCCTTAGAATACTCTACATATTACTTTCCAATTTCCAAACGATCGGCTGGAGAATTACAAATATGAAAAGCATGGCCAGAACATTGATAGTGACTATTTGAAATTTGGCTCACCAATAAATAAATGTGGAAAATAATATAGAGAGGTCATATACCGGCACTGTCGCACCAGAAAGAAAATTTAGCAAGCTGCTCTACTTCATAGTTGAAATTTTCATTTGTCCCCTGCTTCTTTACTCGTTCAAATTTTACCAATGTCTGTGACTTCTCTTTCCCTTGATCCTAGATTTTCTGATTCTAATCTTTCCGATGAATCTTTCGGCCCCAGACCGACAATCACTGAGGAAGAATATGATTTTGACATGGGACATCACCACATTGAGCGCATTAGTGAAGAGGATGCAACTGTTATTAATGAATCGGATCAAGGTACTTTCATTGAATGTATTAATTTTTTATTTTACAAATTAAGAGGGGACTACTTCGACTGCTTCACCGCCAACCGGAGCTCCAAAGCGTCCCAACAAGCGCGTACTTAGAACGGTTGTTGAGAATCGACGTGGTCGTAAAAGGTACGAGTACACTTGTGTCTTAACTGCAGCCTGCAAGGAAAGCAAGAAAACCTTTAGTGGAATGGCTCAACTTCATAGCCACAAGTTTGAGTATCACACTGAAATGGTTATGATTGGGTCGTCAAAGTTTGAACGTGATTCTGATGGAATGTTCACTTGCCCTGGATGCTTAAGTCATTTCAAGACTACTTCTTCCATCTACAAAACTCACAAATTATGCGTTAATGGAAGTGAAGCTGATGTTGATTTCGACATCAATGAC
>DMUD01000153.1 GCA_003476475.1 Cytophagales bacterium
TGACCTGCTATCAACCAATTACATCCTGCATCTAATACTTGCATATGGTCGTTCAGTGCATCATAATTTGCTATATCCAAAGAAGCAAATGGTTGCAGAGTACCTTTTTCGCCCAATAAATCTTTTTTGAACAAATACGCTAATTGAAAATAGGCACGGTTTCCTGTCCCAAACATAGGATACGCGTTTCCAGCACCATTTGCACTGGCATTGGCATTCAGCCCTGTAGTCAAAGAACTAGTGCCAGCCGGATTCATTATCCCGTTCATACGCAAATAATTTTTACCATAATTGGTGCTGTAAAAACCGCCAAAAAGCGAAAGAGCCGTACCCTTTTCTTTATTCAAAGGCGATTCGAAATACACTTCCAATCCCATCAAGAGCATATCGTCGTATTTGGTACTGGCTGTAGGAATTGGAACACCATTAGCGTCTTTGTTTACTTTTACCACTACACTGTCTTGGTACCAAGTGGCCTTGGGCTGGTAAATAATGCCTCCGCCTATGTTCAACACTTTCTTTTTACCCAAATACGAACCTGTCATGTAAGGAGTGGTATGCCCTTCTTTTTCAAAAAACTGGTACATGATATAGGATTGGTACTGTTTGTGGTGCCCATAGCCAGCAAATGTGGCCTGATTGGCTTTCAGCACCGGCATACTGCCCGAATTGGCAATAGGATAGGGGTCGCTCAAGGAAAAACGATAATCCCATTTGCCCACCTGTCCACGGGCATAAATGCTCATTTTGCGCGAAAACTCGTCGGTTTGGTCAACTGTGGCTTGTAAAAAAACAGGCACATCGAGGGTGGTAATGGTGCCTATACTTGGTTGTGAAAACCTTGAAAGTCCGTTGGCTATGGTAAGCCCTGCTCCTAACTTCAACCAATTTTTTCCTTTGAAAACATGGTATTCGCATACGGCATCATGAATAAAAGCTTGTATTTTTCTATTGGTTGTACCTGCTAAAAGAGCTTGTGAATTGACATTGTTGGAACCCCATTGAAAATACACAAAGGTGCGGTCGGTGATTTGCCCATATAGTTGAATACGGGTACGCCTTAACCCAACATCAAAAGTATGTGGTACTTCTTCGCCTTGTATCAAAGTGCCCGGATTGCTTTCGTTGAAACGTGCCCAAGTTTGGTTTAAAAAAGTCATTTGAAACCAGTGAGAGCCGTCTTCATTCAAATTGATTTTGAGCAGCTTGTCTTCTTTCGCAGGGACTACTAGTACTTTTTGCGTGGTATCAGTTTGGGCAAATAGAAACCGAGTAAGGACTGTAAAACAAACGAAGAATAATTTAGATTTCATTTCGGTTTTTGAAATGTGTAAAGGAATACAAAAACCGATAAGATTCAATTAAATACTTATTAAAGCTATAAAATCGAATTACGGGAGTGGTGACTTAATGGCAATTCCTCCCGAAAAATAAAACAAGCCCAAAAGGAGCGGATAATGAGTGCACTGATTGAAAAGTTGTTCGCAAGCAAATTTGATATTTTCTTGGCCTACTCGGCCAAAAAAATAGATTAGTATCAAAAAGAAAAAGGAAATAAGCACATACATGGTCAAGTAACCTATCAAATAGGAAATCTCCCTTTTCCAAAAATAAACAACCAAACTCTGCAAGAACAAATGCACTATCCATAAAAGTGAAAATATTTGCACTTGTTCTAGTGAAACTAGATACAACTTTATATCGGTTCGGAAATACTGAACCAACAAATCGGCACCAAATGGAATGAGGAATAACTTATTGAGCAACTTCATCTTTAGCAGTTTTGCTGGCCCAATTCCTCCACATCAGAAAAATAGCTCCGTAAATAATAATAATAAAAGTGTAACGGTGATTGATGTCAAACGATTCAGGATTATACCTGTGATTGAGTGCTAAAAAAGTCAACCGAAATAAGTTTAGTAATTGAATGACTACGATTCCAAAAAATGAAAAAAACAACTTACTCCTCCAAGGAGCAGACCAAGCCACAACCAAACACACAAATACTCCCATAAAATCCAAACCATTGCAATAATTGGCCAAACAAACCGTGGGGTGGTTCTGTATCGAAATTGTTCCCTCAACACAACTAGCATTCTGCCCCAATAAGCTCAGAATGAACGTCGTCGTTTGAGCCAAAGTATGGGACAACCAGTTATCAAAAAACGAATCGCGAACAAGCATGTACAATATTACATACCAAAGTGTCAGTAGTGAAACCGACAAGAAAATAAATTTACTATTAGATATTGCGATTTTCATTTTGACCGAAATTTAAAGAAAATAGTGTATTTATTATTCACAATTTTTACAAAGACCTTCTATGGAAAAATTATAATGTATAGGACTGAACCCTTTGGGCAATTGAAAAGAAGGAATATGAACCTCGTTGATACAAAAAGTACCCTTACACTTCAAACAATTAAAATGGACGTGATGGTCGGAATGGGCATGCTCGTGGCAACCCTCTGAACAAATGGCATATTTTGCTTCGCCAAAACTGTTGTAAATGCGATGCACCACGCCCTTTTCTTCAAACAAACGCAACGTGCGGTAAAGTGTAATGCGATCGAAATGCTGAACGAATTTCTTTTCTATCTCGTGTTGCGATAATGCCGAAGGGCTTTCTATCAATGCTTGCAACACTATGTGGCGTACAGGCGTTTTTTTAAGCTCCCTCTTTTTTAAAATTCGTTCCGCTTTTTCCTCCTTCACTATTGCCAAAAATGATGCCTTAAAGTTACACTTTTTTTATTGGTTTAAATTTGGCACATATTTTATTGCTAAAGGTAACCATCCTATTGGCTTCAGATAAATTATTACCTTTGCAAGTTTTTAAAAATAACCTACATGAGCGCATCTGCAGAATCGATGAAAATACTTTCAGACCGTATCAATGCATTGGAAGAATCGGCCACCATTGGAATGGCCAAAAAAGCCCGCGAATTGGGCGCCCAAGGAATTTCGGTGGTCAATTTAAGTTTTGGCGAACCCGATTTCCAAACCCCCCAACACATTAAAGATGCTGCAAAAAAAGCCATCGACGAGGGGTTCACATTCTACACACCTGTTTCGGGAATTCCCGACCTAAAAAATGCCATTGTAAGCAAACTAAAACGCGACAACGGATTAGAATACAAACCAGAAAATATTGTAGTTTCTACAGGTGCAAAACAATCTATAGCCAATGCGCTTTTGTGCTTGGTAAACCCAGGCGACGAAGTTATTATCTATTCTCCTTATTGGGTTAGTTATTCTGAATTGGTAAAATTGGCCGAGGGTGTTCCAGTTCTTATCGAAGGAACCATTGAAAATAATTTCAAGGCTAGCATAGCACAACTTCGTGCCGCCATCACTCCACGCACGAAAGTGGTAATGTTTTCGTCGCCATGTAACCCAACTGGTTCAGTATTTAGCGGAAAAGAACTCGAGGAAATAGCCAACGAATTGTTGAAACATGATAACATCTATGCATTGGCCGACGAGATTTACGAATTTATCAATTTCGGCGAAAAACACGTGAGCATAGCTTCATTCGAAGGAATGAAAGACCGCACAGTACTGGTTAACGGCGTTTCGAAAGGCTATGCCATGACGGGTTGGCGTATTGGATACATGGCAGCTCCAAAGTGGATTGCAGATGCATGTGATAAACTGCAAGGCCAGGTTACTTCTGCTACCTGTTCTATTGCCCAAAAAGCAGCTGTTGCGGCTGTTGGAGGTATTATGGAGCCCACCTGGGAAATGAACAAAGCCTTTTTGCGCAGAAGAGATTTGGTGTACGGCTTGCTAAAAGAAATACCCGGTATAAAAACCAATTTACCTATGGGTGCATTTTACTTTTTTCCAGATGTGAAAGCATATTTGGGTAAAACCACTCCAGAAGGCAACAAAATTAACGAAGCGATGGATTTGTGCTTGTATATTTTAAGCGATGCACATGTTTCAACCGTTCCGGGCGATGCTTTCGGCGTGCCAGGCTATATCAGAATTTCTTTTGCTGCTTCAGACGAAAATTTGGTAAAGGCGATGACCAACATCAAGGCTTCCTTATCTAAACTGAAGTAAACACTCAGCGCATCGTATGCAATGCCATGCTTAATTAGCGTGGCATTTTTTTTGTTACAACATCAAAATCAAGAAAAAAGGTATTTTTGAAACCTAAACTGAAATTCAAGGTGTTGCAAAAAAAAAATTTCACCTATTTGGTTGTTTTTCTATTACTGAATTCCATGCTTTTTGCACAGAAAAGGAAACCAATCGAATATTCAGGCTTTTTCGATACGTACTATTACCGTGGCCCTTTTAGTGTATCGGCTGGCATGAACTTGGCGGGCTATATTGGCGACTTGGGATTTATGCCTGGTGTTAGCCTTTCGCCAGGATACCATTTGGGATTCAACTATAAAACATGGCCTAAAATCTATTTTGGAGGCGAATTCAATAATTATTCATTGAGCGGAGGTGTCACTTCAGACAGTACCCGAAAAATAAATTTCAATACCAAAGTGTACGAGCTGATTGGCTACATGCGTTTTAACTTGATTGACAAAAAAATTCTGTTCAAAAACGATATAAACAAAAGACCCCAACGCGTTCGTCCATACCTTACAATTGGCTTTGGCGCAATTTATTACGAACCAAAAGCCACAATAGCTGGCGATACTCTATTCTTGAAAAAATATGAAGGGATACAGTCTTCTACTATTAGTATGGTAGCACCCGTTTCGCTTGGATTTTCTTTTTACCTCAACAAACGATTTTCTGTCTTGACAGAATTTGGCTACCGATATGCCCTAACCGATGCATTGGAAAGCTTGAACAAAGTAAACACCACAGGATTTGATTCCTATGCTACGGCTTCTTTGAAACTTCAATACAACTTCTTGGCTTTCAAGAAAAGGAAAGCCAAATACATGCCGTCACAAAATGAAAACCGAGCACCTTCGGCTTCCCCTGTAGAAAAAGCCCCAGCCAAAGACACTACGCTTAACGAACCCATACTCCCGCCAGGAGAAAGTACCCCGAAAATAGAACCAAAACCTGTACCAGAACCACCTCAAGAATTCGCTCCCGAACCAGTGCAAGACGTAAAAAAACTGACCGATGAGGAAAAAAAGAAATTGAAAGGCATGAAAGAACATTTGAAAGAACAGCCCAAATGGCAGGATAATACAAAACCAGCCGAAACTTCTCCCGCAAACAAGAAAAAAGAGCCACCACAGCCTAGCGGTTGGTAATACCTAATTATGTTTAGCGAACTTCTGCATTTTCTTTTTCCCGAAACATGCGTATGCTGCGATGAAGTTTTAGACGAAAAAGAAAAACACATTTGCTCTTTGTGCCTAAATGATTTGCCAATTCTTGATTTTGACGATAGTTCCACCTTCAAAAAACTAGCTGGAAGAATTAAATTACATCAAGCACATTCTTTCTTGAAATTTAACAAAAGCGGTAAAGCACAAAAAATAATCCATCAAATAAAATACAAGGGAAATGCGGCTTTAGGTGTTTTTGTGGGCAATCTTTTTTCGCAACACATCATCGAAAAAGGGATAGATATTGGATTCGATTGTCTGATTCCAGTTCCATTACACCCAAAACGCCTGCAATCGCGCGGATACAATCAGGCTGAAACCATCGCCATAGGCTTTGCTGAAGCGAAGGGGATATTTTTGGACAATTCGCTATTGAAAACCAAAGAAGCACTTTCTCAAATTCGAAAAAACAGAATGTCTCGGCTTGAAAACATGAAAGATTGTTTTGATATCTATTCTTCCCATTCCTTGCATAACAAACACGTTGCCATAATTGACGACGTCATAACTACTGGTGCAACATTGGAAGCCTGTTGCTTTTGTTTAGAAAAAGCAGGAGTAGAAAAAATCACGGTTTTGAGCTTGGCAATTGCCTAAATTAGGGTTTACTATCTATCCACTTCACCCATTACCACATCGATAGAACCAATGATGGCTACAAGGTCGGCAATAAGACCCCCACGGGCAATTTCGGGCAAAACGGAAAGGTTTACGAAAGAACAAGACCTAGCCTTCAACCTGAAAGGAATGTCGCTTTTGGCTTCTGGGTCGGTACGGAAAAAGAAACCCAATTCCCCTTTAGGCGATTCGCCTCGCACATAAAAATCCATTGCTTGGGGTCTAATTTTTTTGGGAACTAAAGCCTGCGGATTGAAGGTTCGGTCGCGCTTGTGTTCTTTCTTTAGCTTGTCTAAACACTGTGCTATAATATGAAGCGATTCCCAACATTCGCTCACTCTCACATAGTTTCTGTCCCAGCAGTCGCCTGTTTTACCCATTTTACCTTCCCCTATTGGAATATTAAATTCAATTTCTGGATATACAGAATAGGCATCTACTTTTCGCAAATCGTATCGTAAACCAGAACCCCTAAGCACAGGGCCGGAACAGCCGTGGTTAATTGCAAGAGCCAAGGGCAATTCGCCCACATTAGCAGTCCGATTTATGAATATTTTGTTCTCTACAACAAGCCTTTCCAACTCTTTTAGTTTCGGCGATAAATACTGTACAAACTCACTACAGCGTTCTTCAAAACCTAAAGGTAGATCGTAAAAAAGACCACCCACCCATATATAGTTGTACAACATGCGTGCTCCAGACACCCATTCCAGCATGCGCAATATGTGTTCGCGGTCGCGCATGAGCCATAGAAAAGGCGTAAAAGCTCCAATGTCCATCGCATAAGTACCTATCGCCACAAAATGCGATGCCAAACGGTTTAGTTCCGCTACTAAAACCCGTATGTATTCGATACGCTTGGGAAGCGTGCCCTCTATTCCCAACATTTTTTCTACTCCCATCACATATACATGCTCGGAATTCATAGCCGCCACATAATCCATCCTGTCCACATATGGAATTATTTGATTGTATGGCAAGGCTTCAGCATGCTTTTCGAAGCAGCGATGCAAATACCCAATATGAGGAATGACCTCTTTGACTACTTCACCGTCTGAAATTACCTCTAACCGCAGAACACCGTGGGTGGAGGGATGTTGTGGCCCAATGTTCAAAATCATTTCTTCGGTACGCAAGTCACCGACACGAGTTTTGTTAGGCTCAGAATTGGATAAATTGTCGTTGGAGACAATGTGTTGAATAGCTTCAGTTGGCATGTTGCCAAAGTACGTTTTTTGAATCAAATAAAGAAAGGGAAGAAACTCGAAAAAGCTTTTCTTACTGCTAATTAAGCACTGCCGAACCATTCAATTTGGCTCTTTGAGCCAGGAAAAAATGGGCATAGCGTTCTATCTCCTTTCCGCTTAAGTGAGTACCGTCGGTGGTGGCATAATCTTGGCAATGCACCCTATCGAAAACCAAAAAACCCTTGCTTTTGGCTTTGGCGTAAAGATTATTATAGTAAGTTTCGCTCTTTTCATTGCGACAATCGACAGGCATATTGAACAGTACAATCACTACACCTTTTTGGTGTAAATTATCCATTTGTGACCAAAATTCATTTTCCAAATCATTGGCTTTATGGGTAAAAGTCTTGTCTTGGGATTGTTTTTTTCTTTCCTGATTTTGTTTCTCTACTTCAATTTCGCGCACCATGTCCATAGCAGCTTTGTTGGGTAAATCTCCTCCCAAAAAGCCGAATTTATTCCTAAACACAATAATGGCCGATGTGGTTACCTGAGAGGCTAAATCGAGTGGGCCATGCGCCTCGCGCAAACTACTTACATAATATTTCAACTTTTCTTCCCATTTGTTGCTTCCTATAGTAGAAGCAAACTCTGCATTCGCTGGGCGGTCTAGCACATTTGTTTCCACAAAAAGCGTGTCGGGAAGCCTTTCTTTTCTATACAAAATATTTAAGCCGTCGTGAACAGACAAACCATTGAAAGGAAGCATAAAAATTTCAGGCGGAAACATCTCTTTTACAATGTTGAAACGGGCTGAAATTGAACTACCTATCATACAGTTGAAATGCGCAAGGTCGTATTTATACAAATAATTTTGTGAATTGAGAATATTTATCGACCAATTATTTTGACCTGAACGTAACCATTCATCATTCAGCAAATCCTTGCGAAGAAACCCTTCTAGTAAAAGAAAAAAGAGGAAAAACGCTATCAACGATTTTTTAATCATGGTGCATTATAAAATCAACTTAAAATTGGAAATAGATAAAATCGGCTTTTGTACCTGCATTCACGAAAATGAGTAACAACATCAAGCCAAACAAAACCCATTCAATTTTTTTCACTTTTTGGTAAAATTCCTTTTCACAAAGCAAATAACGAACATGATAGGCAACCACCGGAAATGAATAGACCGTGATGGAACCAATGCTCTTTAGCTGGTCGTAAGTAGTCTCAAAACGTATATTGGCAGATAGATTTTGTAAGTACAAAACCGCATGAGAAAAATCGGGGAGTTTGAACAAAAGCCATGCAAAAGTGACACCTGTAAAAACCAAAATGCCTCCCATAAATTGCACAAAGGGAATCTTGCTTGTAGGCAAATAGTCATTTTTTAATCTTTCAAGTGCCAAAAAAAGCCCATGCGCCGTGCCCCAAACCGCATAACTCCAGGCGGCCCCATGCCACAATCCTCCCAAAAACATGGTCACAAAAAGGTTGAAATAGGTCCGAAGTTTCCCTTTGCGGTTACCGCCTAATGGGAAGTAAAGGTACTCTTTCAGGAAAGTAGAAAGCGAAATGTGCCAACGCCTCCAAAATTCACCAAAACTGGTAGAAATGTAGGGGAAGTTGAAATTTCCTTTCAATTCGTAACCAAAAAGAGTAGCCAAACCTAAGGCAATAAGCGAATAACCAGCAAAGTCTGAAAATATTTGCATGGAATAGCCAAAAAGCATGACCAACAAAGAAGTGGTAGAAAGAAGCATAAAATTGGGATAGTCTATCCAATAGGTATAATCTTTCAAATTGTCGGCCACCACCACTTTCAAAAAATACCCTACCACCAATTGCCTGAATGCTTTCTCCCAATGTATTCCCGACCATTTTTTGGAAACTATTTGTGGATAAAACTCATTTGCCTTTAAAATAGGACCTGCAATGAGGTGCGGAAAAAAGGATACAAAAAGCATGGTTTTAGACAAATGATCTTTAAATCCTTTTTGTGAAAAATTCTTAGAATCTCCGTAATGGCCTTTGTACACATCTACCACCAGCGTAATGCCTTCGAAGGTAAAAAACGAAATACCCAAAGGGAGCGGTAACATCATCAAAAAATGGCCAATACCCGAATCTTCAAAACCAAAGGTGTGGGTGAGCATGCCACTGTACTTGAAAAATACAATCACTACCAAATTAGCCACTACCCCCATCGTGGACAAAAACTTCCTTTTTACCCCTTCATGATTGGCAATTACATAACTTATGTAGGCATTCATGGTGATAGAAAAAAGCAACAAGGCCAACAAGACGGGCTGACCATAGGCATAAAAGAAAAAACTAGAAAGTATTAAAATTTTAACTTGATAGCTCGAAAAAAAGGGGAGGTAATACAATAAAAAAGTGCCAAAAAACAACCATAAAAATTCCTGACTGTTGAATAGCATCTTGTTTGAGATTTAATATTTAAAATGTACTAAACTATCTTTCTAGTTGATTTTCTGCAAAAACTAATCTCGGCAAAACTATTAAAAATTTAACCAAAAATAATCTCTATTGACCCTCTTGTAAACAAACACATTTGCTGAATGCTACCTCAAAACCTGAAGGCGCACAATTTTGTGTAAATTGCGGATTGTTTTCAATTGTACATGAGCTTAGAAAAAGAAGTATCGCATGTTATCGCAAAAGCTTTAGCCACCAACTGGCACGCCGAAGTTCCTTTGGAATATTTGGGTTTACAAGCTACAAAAAAAGAATTCGAAGGAACCCATACTTTGGTGTGTTTCCCGCTTACACGCTATACAAAACTAAACCCCGAGCAAACAGCGGAAGCTATTGGCCAATATTTAGTAAAAAATGTTTCCTACATAAGCCATTTTAATGTGGTAAAAGGATTCCTGAACCTTACCATTTCCGATACTTTTTGGATCACACAACTGCTGAAAATGTCTCAAACCGAACACTATGGGTATGGCGAGAAAAAAAACGAGTTGGTCATAGTTGAATATTCTTCGCCCAATACCAACAAACCCTTGCACTTGGGGCATTTGCGCAACAATTTTCTTGGCTACTCTCTTTCCGAAATTTTATCGGCCAATGGATATGATGTTGTGCGGAACAACTTGATAAACGACCGCGGAATACACATCTGCAAATCAATGCTTGCCTATCAAAAGTTTGGCAATGGCGAAACGCCCGAATCCAGTAATTTAAAAGGCGACCACTTGGTGGGTAAATATTATGTCGTTTTCGACAAAGAACTGAAGGCAGAAGGTACGAAACTAAAAACGGAAGGCTGGTCAGACGAAGACATCGAGAAAAAGAGCCCACTTCTACTAGAAGCACAAGAAATGCTTCGCCAATGGGAAGAAGGCAACCCCGAAGTGGTGAAACTTTGGCAAACCATGAATGAGTGGGTGTATGCTGGTTTTGAAAAAACCTACGAAACCATTGGGGTAAAATTTGACAAGTTCTACTACGAATCCAACACTTATCTTTTGGGTAAGAATGTGGTGGAGGAAGGATTGTCCAAAGGTGTCTTTTTTCAAAAAGAAAATGGCTCGGTGTGGATTGACTTACAGGATGAGGGCTTGGACGAAAAACTTGTTTTACGTGCCGATGGCACCTCAGTTTACATCACGCAAGACCTTGGTACCGCCGACTTGAAATATCACGACTTTCCATTTTCAAAATCAATTTATGTGGTGGGCAATGAACAAGACTACCATTTCAAAGTGTTACAAGCCATTCTGAAAAAACTAGAAAGACCCTATGCCAATGGCATTTACCACCTTTCCTATGGCATGGTCGACCTTCCTTCGGGCAAAATGAAATCGCGCGAAGGAACAGTGGTCGATGCCGACGATTTGGTAGAAGAAATGTTGCAAACTGCCGAAACCAATACACGAGAATTGGGAAAAATACAAGATTTCGATTCGGCCGAAGCAAAAAAACTCTTTCATACGTTGGGTTTGGGGGCCTTGAAATATTTCCTTTTGAAAGTTGACCCCAAGAAAAGAATGCTTTTCAACCCCGAAGAATCAATTCAATTTCAAGGCAATACGGGGCCTTTTATTCAATACACGCACGCACGCATCAGGGCTATTTTGCGAAAAGGAAACGAATTAGGATACTTATCTCCCGTCACCGATTTCGAAAGAAACGAATTGCTTGAGGTGGAAAAAGATTTGATCGTCCTGCTTCACCGCTTTCCTCAAGCGGTACAAGATGCCGGCGAAAATTATTCACCAGCCGAAATTGCCAACTATGTGTACGAAGTGGCCAAAGAATACAATCGTTTCTATCAAGAAGTCCCCATTTTCCAAGAGGAAAACTTGGATGTATTAAAATCTCGCCTGCTCCTGAGCCAAGTGACAGGCCAAACCATCAAAACTGCCATGTACCTGCTCGGAATCGATGTACCCGAGAGGATGTGACAGGAATCGTTAATATTGTATTCTGAATTTCCTAAATGATTCAAATTCCCAAACGTTATACTGTCACCGCGGCCCTTATCTATGCCAACGGCCCTATTCACATAGGTCACTTGGCTGGCTGCTATCTACCTGCCGATATTTATGTGCGCTACCTTCGTGCCAAGGGCAAAGATGTAGTTTTTGTAAGCGGAACAGACGAGCACGGTGTACCCATCACCATTAAAGCAAAAAAAGAAGGGGTAACACCGCAACAAGTGGTGGACAAATATTATACCCTCATCAAAGATTCTTTTGAAAAATTTGGCATCTCGTTCGATATCTATTCCCGCACAAGCAAGAAAGAACACCACGAACTATCACAATCATTTTTCAAAAATCTGCATGAAAAGGGTGTTTTTACCGAAGAAATAACAGAGCAATATTTCGACCAAACTGCCAATCAGTTTTTGGCCGACCGCTACATAGTGGGCACTTGTCCAATATGTGGCAACGAAAATGCCTACGGCGACCAATGCGAAAAATGCGGAAGCACATTGAGTCCAACCGACCTTAAAAACCCTCGTTCAACGCTGAGCGGTGCCAAACCAGTAATGCGCCAAACCAAAAATTGGTATTTGCCTTTGGACAAAATGCAGCCCGAAATTGAGGCTTTTGTGAACTCGCACCCCGAATGGAAAACCAATGTGGCAGGACAATGCCAAAGTTGGCTAAAACAAGGTTTGCAGCCGCGCGCCATGACCCGCGACTTGGATTGGGGCGTGAAAGTACCCTTGCCCGACACCGACGGAAGAGTGCTGTATGTGTGGTTCGACTCGCCCATTGGGTATATGACGTTTAT
>DMUD01000205.1 GCA_003476475.1 Cytophagales bacterium
ATGCGCTCAAAACCTTCTGGAGGCATAAACTGGGTGTTGGGTTTGGCTACATGTTCCCCCCCTAAAGGAATTTATTCAGAATTGGTTAGGCTTCACAAAGCTGGAGAGCTCAGCTTCAAAAATGTGGTCACCTTCAACTTAGACGAATATTATCCTATTGATTCTGATGCTTTACAAAGCTATGTGAGGTTTATGAATGACCAATTATTCAACCATGTTGACATAAAAAGGGAAAACATACACATTCCAGATGGTACATTGCCTAAAGATAAAATTGCCGATTTTTGTGCTAATTACGAGTCTCTTATCGATTCTAATGGCGGTATTGATATTCAAATATTGGGTATCGGTCGTACGGGCCACATAGGATTTAACGAGCCAGGTTCAAGGCTAGATTCCTTGACTCGTCTTATTACACTCGACCATGTGACAAGAACAGATGCAGCATCTGACTTCTTTGGGCAAGAGCATGTGCCTCGTACAGCTATCACCATGGGTGTGGGTAGTATTTTTAAAGCCAAAAAGATTTACCTTATGGCTTGGGGCGAAGGCAAAGCTGGTATTATTCGCAAAACAGTTGAAGGTCCTGTAACTGATACAATCCCTGCCACATTTCTTCAAAATCACAATGATGTAACCGTCGTTTTGGACGAAGCCTCTTCAGTAGAACTTACTCAAATTAAAACTCCTTGGTTGGTAGGAAGTGTGACTTGGGACCAAAAAACTGTGAAAAGGGCTGTTATTTGGTTGTGTGAACAAACTAAAAAACCAATTCTTAAACTCACCGATAGGGATTACAACGACTATGGTTTGTCGGAATTGCTTACTCAACGTGGCACTTCTTATACAATCAATATCGAAGTATTTAATCTTCTTCAAAAAACGATTACTGGATGGCCAGGTGGTAAGCCAAATGCAGAAGACAGCCAACGTCCCGAACGTGCCAATCCTTTCCCGAAAAGAGCCGTTATTTTCAGCCCGCACCCAGACGACGACATTATTTCGATGGGCGGCACTTTCATTCGCTTGGTAGACCAAGGACACGATGTGCACGTTGGTTACCAAACATCTGGAAACATCGCGGTATTTGACGACGATGCCATTCGTTTTGCCGATTTTGCTCGTGATTTTAACGCTTACCAAAAGGGAAGCCAAGATTTAACTGATGTTTTTCAGCAAATAGTAGATTCTATCAAAAACAAAAAATCGGGCGACATAGACAGCCCCGAGGTAATGAAAATAAAGGGTTTGATACGTAGAGGCGAGGCGAAAGCTACTTGTCGCTTTGTAGGTATTCCAGACGAAAACATTCACTACCTCGACATGCCATTCTATGAAACTGGTTTGATAAATAAAAATCCTATAAGCCAGGCAGACGTAGACGTGGTGAAAAACTTGTTGCAAAAGGTGAAGCCTCACCAAGTATTTGCGGCAGGCGATCTTTCCGATCCGCATGGTACGCACAGGGTGTGCTTGAAAGCAATATTCTTAGCCTTGCAAGAGTTGAAAAATGAGCCATGGATGAAAGATTGTTGGATTTGGTTATACCGTGGTGCTTGGCAAGAATGGAAAGTAGAACAAATTGAGATGGCGGTACCTATTAGCCCCGACGAACTCATGAGAAAAAGAAGAGGTATCTTCAAGCATCAATCTCAAAAAGACGCTGCGATGTTCCCAGGTTCAGACCCAAGAGAGTTTTGGCAACGTTCTGAAGACAGAAATAGAGATACAGCCAAGAGATACAATGACTTGGGATTGCCCGAATACGAAGCTATCGAAGGTTTTGTAAAATGGGACTGGAAAATGTTCTAGGTTCTAAGATTGTATTTTCTTACAAAAGCCACTATTCAAAAGATAGTGGCTTTTTTCTTCTGGACAAATGGCCTTTCCTTCTGAATCGAAATGTAGTTTGTGGCCATATTCACTCACCCAGCCAGTTTGTCTAGCTGGATTTCCAATGACCAATGCATAGGGTTTTACATCTTTGGTAACTACGGCCCCTGCACCTATTAGGGCATATTCACCTATCTCAATTCCGCATAAAATCGTGGAGTTGGCGCCCAACGAAGCCCCTTTTCTAATTTGAGTTTTCAAGTAATTGTCTCTGCGCACAATCGCACTTCTCGGATTCAAAATATTCGTAAATACTACAGAAGGACCCAAAAAAACATCGTCTTCACATTCTAGCCCTGTGTACAACGATACGTTGTTTTGGATTTTGACATTTTTACCCAATAAAACATTTGGAGAAATGACACAGTTTTGACCTATGTTACAATTTTCGCCAATCTTGCAATTGGGCATTATATGGCAGAAATGCCAAATTTTAGTCCCTTTTCCAATTTCGCAATTAGCATCAATTATTGTTGTGGGGTGAGAATAAAAATCAGGATTGTTCATTACTGTATTTCTAGGCAAATAAAATAAAAAAGGCCGGAAATTTCCGGCCTGAAGCTTATCTAAGCGATAGTGCTTTTTCTTTGATTCGTTTTAGTTGCTTTTCCAAAGCTTCCACTCCAATGTCTGTGGCAGCTTCGAATGTACGCGATTTCTCTTTTACAAAAACTTCATGACCAGGAACATTCAGCTTTATTTCTACTATTTTATTGTCTAATGCTTCTCCTTTGTCTAGTTTCAAAAAAATTTCCCCATCGGTTATGCGTTCGAAATAAGTGTGAAGTTTGTTGGTCTTCTTTTCGATGTAATCAAGCAATTTTACATCTGCATCGAAATGGATGGAATGAATCTGAAGTTTCATGGTTATGGACGTTAAGTTTTCTAAATGAGAAAAGAAAAGATATGCTTTCTTTAACGCTTTTAGCAAAAACTTTGTTGTATTATTTTGATTGAATTTTTAGCAGCCAGCCATTTTCATTTTTATAATTTGGTTAATTGTGGCAGAATTCAAGTTTTGAAGAACGAAATAAGATTGAAATATGCGAATCAGGAATTGTTACAATGCCTCTCACGATTTCA
>DMUD01000020.1:0-514 GCA_003476475.1 Cytophagales bacterium
GAAAACAGATCGATAATAGAAAGCGCATGAACCCCGACCAGTTTGCGTTGGAAGGAAAAATTGGAGAAAGCAAAATTATTGATGTAAGGAAAGAAAGCGAATATGCGGCCGAACACATTCAAGAAGCATATAACAGGCCTTTGGCATACCTCAACGATTGGGTGGAAGACCTTGATAATAATGAACATTTCTACCTGCATTGTGCAGGCGGCTACCGAAGTATGATTGCTGCAAGCATTTTGAAGGCAAGGGGTTATAGAAACTTTACTGAAATTGAGGGTGGTTTCAATGCCATTGCACAAACCAATGTTCCCAGAACCAATTTCGTATGTCAAAGCAAAGTATTAAACAGATTTTCATCATAAAAATTGGAATGGCCATGATTAGTATTCTCAAAAACATGTTTGCCCCTACAGATAATCGCAATTTGAAAGAAGCTATAAAAATCGGTGCTTTTTTGGTAGACGTACGCACACCTTCCGAATTTTTGGACGGTAGTGTAAAAGGTGCTGTA
>DMUD01000020.1:810-4731 GCA_003476475.1 Cytophagales bacterium
TTTTGGACGGTAGTGTAAAGGGTGCTGTAAATATTCCGCTGGATGAGGTGCAAAGACAATTATCCAAGTTCAAAGACAAGCAAAACATCGTTGTTTTTTGCCGTAGCGGAAGTCGTAGCAGTCAGGCAAAAAGTATTTTAGAAAGCAATGGTTTTCAAAATGTAATCAATGGAGGAACTTGGGAAAATGTAAATAGCATAGCAAATGAATAAAGATGAAAAAGAGTTGCAATGTTGCATAACACAATGCGAAAATCAGCTCGACCAAAACTATTGGAATGAGCGTTGGCAGAAGAATGAAACAGGTTGGGATATGGGACAGGCCTCAACTGCCATTGTGGAATATATGGCTCAATTCCCAAACAAAAATGCAAGAATTCTTATTCCGGGTTGTGGCAATGCTTATGAAGCCGAATTTTTGGTTGCTAACGGTTTTACAAATATCACATTGATAGATATTGCCCCAAAAGCTGTGGAAGCATTACAAGAAAAATTTGCCGAAATACCACAAGTAACCGTTTTGTGTGAAGATTTCTTCAATCATAAGGGCTGTTACGAACTAATCATTGAACAAACATTTTTTTGTGCCATTCCTCCTTTTCGCAGAAAAGAGTATGTAGAAAAAACAGCTACCTTACTAAACGAAAATGGTAAAATAATTGGTGTATTGTTCGACAAACAATTTAACCAACCTTTTCCACCGTTTGGCGGTTGTCCTTGCGAATACAAACCAATCTTTGAACCACATTTTACCATAAAAACAATGGATGAATGTTATAACAGTATTCCCTCAAGAGCCAACGCAGAAGTATTCATTAACCTCATAAAAAAATACTGACATCCGTTTAGGCAAAAAAGGTCTTTCAAGGCTGTTTAGTTGGGTATTTGTTATTTTAAAAACACCCTTCTGTTGATTTTTGAATATTTTCAGTAGCACTATTTTATTATTTCTATCCTCAAGAATCAATTTTTGGGTTTAATAATGGTCAAAATGCAGACATAAATACGCAGTCCTGCCTGTGCCATGCTGACGATGGTTCTCTGCAACTCCGCTTCTTTGTTTCGTTGATAGATTAGCGTAAAAATAAGATTGGCAATCAAAGTGTACTATAAACAGGGAAGCTTAGATACAATTTTATATCAGATATCGAGTTTCAACACTGATGTAGGGTGCTCTCTTTCGCCCGAAAATACTGCTAGCCTACGAAGTGGTCATCGTCGTAGATAACCTTGTGTAAGTTGTGCAACAAGCACAGCGGTTTTACAAAAGTGGGAGTACTATGTTTCGGTTGATGGTTTTTTAGTATGTTTGTATTAATGTTTATCTAGTGAACGTCAGAGCAATGAAGGCCTGCTTTAGCCAAGCCACAAAATGTTACCGCTTATGGCCAAAAAACAGAAATGAAAGTAAATATTCTAAAACTGAAAAATTGAAATCGAACAATATGCGTAACACGAAAAATAGAATAATGAAATATGTAATAGTATTATTTGTTCTGATTACTTGCTCACATGCAAATGGACAAAGCCTAACAAAAAGAGTATTGTTTCTTGGAAACAGCTATACTTGGTCGAATGATTTACCTCAAATGGTTGCTGATGTTGCAAATTCAACAGGTGACAATTTAGTATTTGACAGTTACGCTCCTGGAGGTTATACTTTGCAAGGACATTCAACCAATCCCACATCACTCGCAAAAATAGCTATAGGCAATTGGGATTATGTTGTTTTGCAAGAGCAAAGTCAATTCCCTTCTTTCCCTATCAGCCAAGTCAAGACAGGTATTTTTCCGTATGCTCATTTTTTAGACAGTGTTATCAACGCTGAAAATCCTTGTGGTGAAACAGTGTTTTATATGACCTGGGGAAGAAAAAACGGTGATGCTTTTAATTGTGCCTCATGGCCACCTGTCTGCACCTACCTAGGAATGGACAGTCTTCTAAATTTAAGATACAGAATTATGGCTGATAGTAATAACGCTATCTTATCGCCTGTGGGCGCAGTTTGGAAATATATCAGACAAAACTTTCCGTCAATTGAGTTGTATGAATCCGATGAAAGTCATCCCTCCGTCGCGGGAACTTATGCAGCTGCTTGCTGTTTCTACACCACACTTTTTAGAAAAGACCCAACAGCGATTACTTTCAATACTACACTATCAAATTCAGATGCAGCAAACATTAGAACTGCAGCTAAATTAATCGTCTACAACAATTTAATGAATTGGCATATCGGAGAATATGACCCATTGGCAAATTTTACATACTCTATTTCAAACGACAATCATGTGGCGTTTTCCAACAGTTCTCTCAACGCTACAAATTTCAATTGGAATTTTGGAGATGGGGAGACTTCATCAAGCGATAACCCAACACACTCCTATTTAACAGCAGGAAAATACATAACACAACTAATTGCACATAAATGTGGCATTTCCGACACCATATTTCAAACCATCGACATTACAATACCTAATGGGGTTAATGAAATAAACCAAACAAATAACATAAACATGTACCCAAATCCAACAACAACATTTCTTAATGTAAAATATGATTTTTTAAATAAAACTACTTACCAAATAGTAAATATTACAGGGCAAGAAGTGCAAACTGGCACCATAAATAATTCCAATAAACAAATTGATGTTTCGACCCTTTCAGAAGGCATATATTTCTTGCAATTGTTTGACAACAACAATTCACTAGGACAACAAAAATTTGTAAAAAGTACCAAATAACGAACATCAAAAAAGAATGCACTATCGCCAACAGAAAAAACAGTTGCACAACTAGGTGCGTTGACTATAATTTTTAGAAAAGTAGCGTATTTCACCTCACCAGAAACTTAAGGAAAGGTGTTTTTGGTTTGTGCTTGATTAATAGTTTTTTATTGGAGCTCGATACAAAATTAAAATACTTACTATAATATATATAAATTTTTTAATTTAAAGATTCGGTACTTTTGATTGTTGATTCTATCGGTACAACTGGTTAATGTTATCTAGAATATACTAACTTTAAAAAATACTCTCTATTTTACACAGTCAAACAAAAATGAAAAAACAATGAGAAAGTTGAAAACACTCAAAGCAATTGTATTGCTATCAACATCGATTCATTTAAATGCTCAAAACAAGATTGAAACAAAGGGAAAATGTCCGTTTGGTCATGATAATAAAAATACGACCCAAACAGAACAAAGCAATGTTCAATCCACAAAAGGGAGTTTTTCAAATAAAGATTGGTGGCCCAATCAATTAGACTTAAGTGTATTAAGGAAAAATTCAAATCTTTCAAGTCCGATGGATGAAGGCTTTGATTACCGAAAAGCTTTTGAGACATTAGATTACTATGCTTTAAAAAAGGATATAAACCAGTTAATGAACACATCACAGGATTGGTGGCCTGCTGATTACGGAAGTTATGCAGGTTTTTTTATCAGAATGGCATGGCACAGTGCTGGCACCTATAGAACAGGTGATGGAAGAGGAGGTTCAAGAACTGGGCAACAACGTTTTGCACCTCTAAACAGTTGGCCTGATAATGCTAATTTACATAAAGCAAGACGTTTATTGTGGCCCATAAAACAAAAATACGGAAACAAAATATCATGGGCTGACTTAATGATTTTAACTGGTAATGTAGCTCTAGAAAATGCCGGATTTAAAACGTTTGGATTTGCTGGAGGCAGAGAAGATGTATGGGAACCAGAATCTCATATTTATTGGGGTTCGGAATCAAAATGGCTCGATGACAAACGTCATTCGGAAACTCGTGAACTTGAAAAACCTTTAGCAGCAGTGCAAATGGGATTAATATATGTAAATCCAGAAGGCCCTAATGGAAATCCTGATCCTATTGCTTCGGCAAAAGATATTCGCGAGACATTTGCTCGTATGGCAATGAACGACGAAGAAAC
>DMUD01000269.1:0-321 GCA_003476475.1 Cytophagales bacterium
TGTAATTGGTTGATAGCAGGTCACAAGTCTAAAATTTCGATCGATTACCAATTGCGTCCTGTCTATTCTGGAAGTGATGGGAAAATTTCAAGCCGCGCTTCTTGTGTCATTCTTCAATACCAAATATTCATTTAGCATAGTCAAAAAGAGTTCATTGCCTTTCGGCTATCAAACCCAAAATAGAATGAAGGCAAGCGCCTAAGTTTTGCTTTATTTCATTTTGCCAAAATCGAATTACAGTGATACCCGCTTCTTGCAGTCGCTTGTTTAACATTCTGTCGCGTTGCATGTTTCGTTCTATTTTAGGAAGCCAAAAACCAC
>DMUD01000269.1:695-8890 GCA_003476475.1 Cytophagales bacterium
CAAAAATGGCCAACCGATATTTCATGATGAAAATATCGGGAGTGCCTGGCAGCCGCTTGTCGTGTGTTCTGAATCGCAACCCGTTGTGATACAATGCTTTTCGAAGTCTTATTTCAGGCTTCGTATTTTTTGAGCGAATACTCGCCATATTTTGCGAAGTTTTTTGGGAGGTATAAAACCCATTCTCTTCACAAAATTTGGGGACAAGAATTGGTGCTTCGGAAATTTCGTAAGGCATGGTACAAATGCTATTTCAAGGTAGACACTTACACACATAAGGCAAACAAATTTTTCAAAACCCCACGATTAAAACTACATTTGCGGTTGCATTTTAATCAAGCATGTCCAACGTCAAATATATATTTGTTACCGGTGGGGTAACTTCTTCCTTGGGCAAAGGAATTATTGCGGCTTCATTGGCCAATTTGTTGCAAGCAAGAGGTTTCTCTGTCACCATTCAAAAATTCGATCCCTACATCAACATCGACCCTGGAACCCTAAATCCGTACGAGCATGGGGAATGCTATGTGACGGAAGACGGTGCGGAAACAGACTTAGACTTGGGTCATTACGAGCGTTTTTTGAATACACCCACTTCACAAAGCAATAACATTACTACTGGCCGCATTTACAACAATGTGATTACCAAAGAACGCCAAGGAGCATTTTTGGGCAAAACGGTGCAAGTGGTTCCACATATAACAGATGAAATAAAACGCAACTTTTACCAACTTGGCGAAACGGGCAAGTACGATATCGTGATAACCGAAATTGGAGGTTGCGTGGGCGACATAGAATCACTTCCTTTTATAGAAGCAGTTCGACAAGCGGTGTGGGAACTTGGCCACAACTCGGCTTTGGTCATACATCTTACTTTGGTTCCCTATCTGAAATCGGCAGGTGAATTGAAAACTAAGCCTACACAACATTCCGTTCGCGATCTTTCGCAAGAAGGGGTTTTGCCCGATATTTTGGTTTGTCGCACCGAACATCCCTTGCCACCCGAACTCAGGAAAAAAATTGCATTATTCTGTAATGTGCAAATCAATTCGGTTATAGAAGCGATGGACGCGGAAACCATTTACGACGTGCCGCTCCTTATGAAGCGTGAAAAATTGGACGAGCGGGTTATGTCTAAACTTAAACTTACTCCCAATGCCAAAATTGATCTTGAACCTTGGAAAGCCTTTTTAGGCAAACTCAAAAATCCTACTTCCGAAGTGAAGATAGGACTAGTGGGTAAATATGTGGAATTGAAAGATGCCTACAAGTCTATTGTAGAATCTTTTGTACATGCTGGCGCCATGAACGAATGCAAGGTCAAAATTAGTTGGACTAAAGCTGAAGATTTGGCCGATGGCGATTTGGATTTATTGAAAGGGCTGGACGGTATTTTGGTTGCGCCAGGTTTTGGAGAAAGAGGTTTTGAAGGGAAAATAAATGCCATAAGATATGCCAGAGAAAACAAAATTCCTTTCTTTGGTATTTGCTTGGGTATGCAATGTGCGGTGGTTGAATTTGCAAGAAATGTTTTGCAATTGAAAGAAGCAACTTCTATCGAAATGAATCCCAACACCTCCGAACCTGTCATTAACATGATGGAAGACCAGAAGAGAATAACGCAAATGGGTGGCACCATGCGCTTGGGAGCCTATCCTTGCCATATCAAAAAAGGGACAAAAGCCTTTTCGGTATATGGCAAAACCGAAATTTCGGAACGCCACCGTCACCGATTCGAGTTCAACAACGATTATTTGAAACGCTATGAAAGTGCGGGCATGATAGCTTCAGGTATTAATCCGGCCAGTGGCTTGGTTGAAATCATGGAACTGAAAGACCACCCTTTCTTTATAGGGACACAATATCACCCTGAACTGAAAAGTACGGTTTTGAATCCGCACCCGCTATTCGTGAAATTTGTAAAAGCGGCCATCGAATATTCTAAAGTATAGTTTTTTCCTCATTATTCCCTTTATAAAATGGATCGTAATTCCACCATCGGCTTAGTTCTAATTTCTGTTTTGCTTTTTGCTTATTTTGCATTCTTTGCGCCCGAACCACAACAAACAGAGCAAAAAACGGCAACAACTACTGCCCAAACCGACGTTGTAAAACCACAAGAAAAAGCACCGGTTGCATTGCCCGATTCTGTATTGCAACAGCAATTGGGAAGTTTAGCTCCTTTGGCCAATGGCCAGGAAAAAGAATATGTGTTGGAAAACAAAGACCTAAAAATCACTTTTTCAACCAAAGGCGGAAAAGTGAAGACGGTTTTAGCAAAAAATTACCAAACCTATCGCCACGAACCTGTCTATTTGGTAGACGAAAATGCAACACAACTTTCATTCGAATTGCCGTTTTTGAAGGGGAAATCTGATTTGTACAGTTTTTATTTCAACAATGCGACAACCGAAGTCAAAGGCGATACCACCCATCTAAAATTTCTGGCGCAATTGGCTCCCAACCAGTATATAGAACAAGTATATTCTTTGGGGAAAGATGGTTTTACATTAGGGTATGATATTCGTTTTCAAGGTATAACTGAATTGAATTACAGTCAGTTGGCTACCATTTCGTGGAAACAAAAATTGCGCAATTTTGAAAAAGATGCCGAGCAAAATCGTCTTTCGAGCAATGTAAACTATTACACTACAGCCGGTGATTTTGAAAAGCTTAGCGAAACCAGCAAAGATCTCCAAAACGAAAAGGTATCGGCTCAAGTGAAATGGGTTGCTTTGAAACAAAAATTTTTCAACACAGCTCTAATTTCACGCGGTGCTTTACAAAATGTGGAAATCGCCAGTTCGGTCGATATGAACGACACGGAATTCGTGAAATATGTTTCAGCTAAAATGGAAGCACCCGTTTCAAACAGTAGTTACCAATTTTACTTCGGCCCCAACCAATACCAAATATGCAAGCAGGTGGGCGAAGGTTTTCAGGAAAATGTGTATTTGGGTTGGCCTGTGCTCAACAATTTGAATCGTTTTGTGACGGTGCCCATCTTCAATTTTTTAGAAAGATTTTTTAGCAATTACGGTATCATCATTTTCTTGCTTGTGCTCATCATCAAGCTTGCTATGTTCCCACTTTCGTACAAGTCGTACTTGTCAATGGCTAAAATCAGGGTTTTGAAACCCGAATTGGATGAAATAAAGTCTAAGCATGGCGATGACATGCAAAAGACACAGGCCGAACAAATGAAATTGTACCAGTCGGTAGGCGTGAATCCAATCGCGGGTTGTGTGCCTGTTTTGTTGACAATGCCCATATTGCTTGCCATATTCAATTTTTTTCCCAATTCAATCGAACTCAGGCAACAAGCGTTTCTTTGGGCCGACGACCTTTCGACCTATGATGTAATCGCCTCTATTCCATTTACCATTCCTTTTTATGGCGACCACGTGAGTTTGTTCACCATTCTTATGACTATTTCTACCCTTGTGTACACTTGGTACAACAACCAAATGTCTTCTGCTACCATGCAAGGACCCATGATAGCCATGTCATACATAATGCCTATAGTGTTCATGTTTGTGCTAAACTCCTTACCTGCCGGACTTAGTTATTATTATTTTATTTCCAACGTCATTACCATTGGCCAGCAAATGATTATCAAAAACTTTGTGGATGAAGGTCAGATACGCGTGCAGCTGGAAAAAAACAAAGCCAAAATAGCTTCCGAACCTTCCAAACAAAATCGTTTCATGAAGCGCCTTGAAGAGGCAATGAAGCAACAAGAGGAGTTGAAAAAGAAGAAAAAGTAACTAAGGATTACTTACTGAGTACTGTACCTGCTTTACTATTTTGTGCCACCTTTAGCACATCTTCCGAGTGGCATATCACTACCTTTTCAACGCCGTTTTCAATCGCATCAAAAGAATTGTCCAATTTAGGAATCATGCCTTTTGAAATGATGCCTTCATTTTTCAATTGTTGGTAGTGCTTAAAATCCATTTTCGCTATTACTGAGTTTTTGTCTTCAAAATCGGACAAAACGCCTTGCAGTTCAAAACAATACAACAAAGAAACTTTATATATTTTAGCCATTGCCTTGGCTAAAGTAGTCGCTACGGTATCGGCGTTGATGTTCAGCATATTGCCTTTTCCGTCGTGCGAAAGGGGAGCCATTACAGGAATAAATCCTCCTGCGATAAAATGTCCTAATACCGTTTCATCTACATTTTCCACATCGCCTACAAAACCGTAGTCAACCTTTTTCACAGGCCGTTTGTTGCACAAAATGCTGTTGCCATCTGCGCCACTCAATCCTATCGCATTGGTGTTTAAAGCCTGAAGTTTTGCGACGATATTTTTATTGATCAACCCGCCATATACCATCGTAACAACATCCAAAGTAGGTTTGTCGGTCACTCTTCGCCCTTCGACCATGACAGTTTCTAAGCCCAGCTTTGCGCCAATTTCAGTCGCAATTTTACCACCGCCATGCACCAATATTTTTTTATGTTTTATCTGAGAAAAATCGCTTAGGAAACGATCTAACGCAGCGGCATCGTCTATTACATTTCCTCCTATTTTTACGACAATCAGCTCTTCTTTCATTTTTCAATAAGCTACCGCAAATAAAACCCTTCTGTTGGAAGGTTTGCCTGAATAAATGCATTTTCCCTCTTCATTTGCCGCATCCAAAGGAATGCAACGGATGGTGGCTTTTGTTTCTTGTTTTATTTTTTCTTCGGTTTCGGGGGTTCCATCCCAGTGAGCAAGTGCAAAACCGCCGTTGTTCATCACTTTTTTGAACTCTTCATACGCATTTACTTCGTGCGTATTTTGCTTTTGGAAATCCAATGCCTTTTGGTATATGTTTTGCTGAATTTCATCCAATAGGCTTGGTATTTTTTCTGTCAACAGCGAACTGTCAACCGTAAATTTCTCTCTAGTATCTCTTCGAGCAATTTCGGCTGTACCGTTTTGCAAGTCGCGAGGGCCAATGGCAACACGAACAGGAATTCCTTTCAGTTCATATTCGGCAAATTTGTAACCTGGCGTGTATTTGTCGCTATTGTCATATTTTACAGAAATGCCTTTTGCCCTTAGCTCTTTTACCCATTCGGCAGCTAGTTCGCTAATGGCGGCCAGTTCTTCTTCTTTTTTGAAAATGGGGACTATTACGACTTGGATGGGAGCCAGTTTTGGGGGTAAAACCAAACCTTGGTCGTCGGAATGTGCCATAATCAATGCGCCCATCAATCTGGTGCTCACGCCCCACGAAGTGCCCCACACAAATTCTAGACCGCCCTCTTTTTTGGCAAATTTTACGTCGAATGCTTTCGCAAAATTTTGACCTAAAAAATGCGAAGTGCCTGCTTGCAACGCTTTGCCGTCTTGCATCATGGCTTCAATACAATAGGTTTCTTCGGCACCTGCAAAGCGTTCATTGGCAGTTTTCACTCCTTTTACCACCGGAATAGCCAAAATGTTTTGGGCAAATTCAGCATATACATTCAACATTTGCTCTGTTTCTTCTATGGCTTCTTGTTTGGTAGCATGGGCGGTGTGGCCTTCTTGCCAAAGAAATTCCGTAGTGCGTAAAAACAGACGTGTACGCATTTCCCAACGCACTACATTGGCCCACTGGTTTACCAGCAATGGCAAGTCTCGGTACGACTGAATCCAATTTTTGTAGGTACTCCAAATCACGGTTTCTGACGTGGGGCGCACAATTAGTTCCTCCTCCAATTTTGCGCTTGGGTCTACCACCACGCCGCTGCCGTCTTCGGCGTTCTTCAGCCGGTAGTGTGTGACCACAGCACATTCTTTTGCAAAACCTTCTACATGTTGGGCCTCTTTGCTTAAAAAAGATTTGGGTATGAAGAGGGGGAAATAGGCGTTGGTATGGCCAGTTTCCTTGAAACGCTTGTCAAGTTCGGCCTGCATTTTTTCCCATATCGTGTAGCCGTAGGGTTTTATGACCATACAACCTCGTATAGGCGAGTTTTCCGCCAAATCGGCTTGTTTTACTAAATCATTGTACCAAGACGAATAATCTTCAGAGCGTTTAGGAAGTGCCATTTATCTAGTAGGGTAGTGGGTATTGAATTTTGAGGAAGTATATAGTGAGGGTTACTTCACGTTTCGTAAATCTTCGATGGTTTGAAGAGGGTTGTCCGAACTGAACACAAAATGACCTGCGACTAGCAAATCGGCTCCTGCAGCAGCTAAAATGGCAGCGTTTTCCATATTGACACCCCCGTCTATCTGAATGATGGTATTGGCATTTTGTGTGCGAATAAGGGTGTGAAGTCGATTTATTTTTGTGTAGGTGAGGGGAATAAATTTTTGCCCTCCAAAACCTGGATTAACCGACATGATATTGACCACGTCAATTTCTTTGATGATGTCGTTCAGCACATCCACACTGGTATGTGGGTTGATAGCCACTCCTGCCAGGCAACCCCTTTTTTTGATATGGTCAATAGCACGATGCAAATGCGTGCAGGCTTCAAAGTGAATGGATAGAATCTTGGCACCTAGATCCAAAAATTCGTCTAGATAACGTTCTGGCTTTTCTATCATCAAATGAATGTCGGCAGGCTTCTTCGAAATTTTTTGAATAGCTTTTATCACAGGCATGCCATAGGAAATGTTAGGGACAAAAAGTCCGTCCATTACATCCAAATGAATATAATCGGCCTTACTTTCATTTAGCATCTCCACCTCTTTTTCCAAATTCAGAAAATCAGAAGCTAAAAGCGAAGGCGAAACCATTACGTTGCTCATTGTGAAATTTTTCTTAAAAATAGGAAATAAGTTTATTGGAGCCACAGAACTATATTCATGACCATACCAAAACTACCATTATATTTCGCTGTTCTTTACTTTATAAACCTTTATTTAGAAATTGCTCATGAATATAAAGCACATGAAAACGTATATCTTAGCCATTATTGCCATTTCATTTTTTTTGTTGCATGGATGTAAGCAATCCGAAAAGGATGAAGAAAAAGCAACAACTAAAGCTATTCCACAAGAACAACTTATAGCCAAAATTGGGATGTTGCAAGATAGTGCCAAAGCCGCATGGTCTTTGATGATGCAAACTGACGACCAAAAAATTTCATTTGTCAAACGCCTACTCGACGAAGTTTCTTACATGCCCAAATATGATATTCTAGTGCATGAAAGATTAGTGCAAAATTGTAAAAAGTTGAAGGCCAAGCGTTTTGATGAAAATTCTTTTTTGCAATCGCGTAATATTGATAGTTACGATTCCGCAACCGACAGTTTGTTGAAAGAGGTAAAGTTACTAGTACTTTCCATTCCAAATGTTGAAAATTATCCATTATGTGGCGAACTGTTGAACGACATTACCGCATTAGACAATGACGTAGTCTTGCACAGAGTAAAATACGATGCTTGGGCTATGCAGTATAATCAAATTATCGACGAGCAAAGGGAAGCAATTGCACAAATGGGTTCACAATATGCCAATCTTAAAAAAATGGGCTTGTTTCAGTTGGGCCAGTAAAAGGAGTTCTATCTGTTTATAACACCAATAGGTTGCAGCATTTTGGTTCCTTTTTTTGGTTATCATAGCATGAACGCAAAAGCAATACCCCAAGCATATTCCCATTTTCTATCCATTTCTTTGCCAACATCTTAACAAATATAAATGCACGACATTACTGCTGAAATTGTGACCATTGGCGATGAAATTCTTTATGGCCAAATAACCGACACTAATTCACAATGGCTTTCTGAACAATTAGATTTGCTGGGCATAAAGGTGAAGCGTAAAATTTCGGTAGGAGACGAAATGCAAGAACTATTGCAAATACTTCGGGAATCTGAATCGAGAGTCGATCTAATCTTGCTTACGGGGGGTCTTGGCCCTACTTCCGACGACATCACCAAGCCTGCACTTTGCCAGTATTTTGGTTGTGGATTGAAGACGGATGAAAAAGTCCTTGATCATATTACGGGTTTTTTTGTCCGTCGAAACAGACCTATGTTGGAAGCAAACAAGAAGCAGGCTGAAATACCTACAATAAGTGAAGCTTTGTTCAATCGTTTGGGGACAGCTCCTGGTATCTGGATTGAACGAAAGGGCAAAATCTTCATTTCCTTACCAGGAGTTCCTTACGAAATGAAAGAAATTCTAACTACTGGAGCACTTCCTCGTTTGAAAACATTTTTTCAAACTCCAATTATATATCACAAAATGGTGCGTACAG
>DMUD01000269.1:9103-9900 GCA_003476475.1 Cytophagales bacterium
TATCACAAAATGGTGCGTACAGTGGGGATTCCCGAATCTTTTTTGGCCGAAACCATCAAGGATTGGGAATGCCAATTGCCTTCCCACATCAAATTGGCCTATTTGCCCTCGCCAGCCGGTGTTAAACTGCGCTTAACGGCCAAAGGAAATCTGAAATCTGAACTGGAAGCCGAAACGGCACATCAAATAGACTTGCTGCAGCAGCTAATTGGGCCTTATATTTATGGATACGACGGATTGGAGTTGGAACAAGCCATTGGCCATCTTTTGAAAGAAAAAGGGCGCACGCTTGCTACTGCCGAAAGTTGCACCGGAGGAGCTGTTGCGGCCTTGGTTACGTCTGTTTCTGGTAGTTCGGCTTACTTTTTGGGTTCGGTGGTAGCATACAGCAACGAAGTGAAAGAAAAGTTGTTGGGAGTGAAATTCAGCACATTAGAAAAGTACGGGGCAGTATCCGAACAAACCGTCATTGAAATGGCGGAAGGCGTGCGCCATTCCTTGGGTTCCGATATTGGGATTGCTACAACTGGAGTAGCTGGCCCTACAGGAGGTACATCTGAAAAACCTGTGGGCACTGTTTGGATAGCCTATTCAGATGCCACCAAAACCATTGCCAAAAAACTTCCACTTACTTCAGAGAGAAGTCTAAACATAAAACTCACCGTTACGCAGGTTTTGAATCTTTTGCGAGAGAACCTAATTTGAAGAATTTAATAATCGCCTAAAGTCGCCTCCAGCTGCTGGCAAGCCAATTCGAGTTCGGCATCGTTTGGTGCCACACCATGCCATTTATGGCT
>DMUD01000315.1 GCA_003476475.1 Cytophagales bacterium
TGTTGTATTTAAGAGTCTATAATTCAAGTGTTTATAGCAAAATTATGAATCTTGCAAAGTATAAAGTTGCTGAAATTTTCTATATGGTCGACGAATTCTGCATTCATTTTGATGCCACAAAAAGGCAAATCTGATAGGCAACACGTCAAAATGTAGGCAGAGCATGTCAATAAGCGAAGTGATTACTTTGATTGTCTTATCCATTCAGGATGCTTCCGCAATATGAAACACTTCTATAAGCATTTCGTCAAGTTATATATTTGAAGGTAGAATTGTCCAATACCGTATAGTGCTGCGTATAAAGTTCACATCGAGACTATCAATGACGAGATGAAAAACATGTGACAGCTCGAACATTCAAGACATCGTTCTTTTGGCAACTTTATTACTAATCTTGTTTCTGAACTTGAGGCTTGTTCCTTCTTTCCCAAAAAGTCCTCCATCAAGTTCGAAAAAATCAAAACTGACCAAATTCAATTGTTTTTATAATCGAACTCGGGTTGCAAAAACCAAATAGCAGAAACAAATACATAGCATTACAAATGGACAAAAAAAAGAGCCGTATTTAAAGTACGACTCTTTAAGAATTAGATTTGTATTAAATTATTCTGCTCCTTCAGTAGGGGTGGCGGTAGTTTCATTTACTGCTTCCTCTGTCTCACCGGCTGCTTCTTTGGCGGCGGCTAAAGCTGCTGCCTCTATCTCGGCCGAAGCAGCGCTGCGTTTTTCAGCTAGTGCTTTGGCTTTGGCTTCATTGCTTGCTTTTTCGGCAGCAAGTTTAATATTCTTGGCTTCTTTTGCTTTGTCGGCAAGACCAGAAACTTTAGTAGCAATTTTAGTCTCTTTGGCTTTTAACCACTCTTCAAAACGTGCATCGGCTACTTCTTGCGTAATGGCTCCTTTAAGGACTCCCACTTGCAAATGCTTGCGCATGAGAATTCCTTTGTAAGACAACATTCTGCTAACGGTGTCGGTAGGTTCTGCCCCATTTAGCAACCATTTCAAGGCCTTGGCCTCGTCGAATAAGATAGTGGCGGGGTTGGTGTTGGGATTGTATGTACCCAACTTCTCAATAAAGCGGCCATCGCGTGGCGAAGTGGCATTGGCTACTACAATGTCGTAAAGGGCAAGTTTTTTGCGACCTCTGCGAGCTAGCCTGATTTTTACATTAGATGATGCCATAATTTGTTTTTTTAGGGGGAACTCGTCCCGTTTTAATTTTCAGAGTGCAAATATAATGAAAAATCTATTCTTAGCTGGTTGCGGTATGCTAAAAAAAATATTCATTACAAATTCTTGCCCTTGCTCAAATCCTGAAAATATTTGCAAAAGGATGTCAGTTGGCACAAATCGCATTTTGGATTTCGGGCTACACACACATAGCGCCCATGCAAAATGAGCCAGTGATGGGCCACTGCCACAAAATTTTCAGGGATATTTTTAACCAAAGTCTTTTCGACTTCAAGGGGTGTTTTAGCTCTTGAATCTACCAAGCCCAATCTTTTCGACACACGAAATACATGGGTATCTACTGCCATGGCTGGTTGGTTGTAAATAACGGAGGCTATTACGTTGGCGGTCTTGCGGCCCACACCTGGTAGGTTTTGCAGTTCTTCTACCGTAGCGGGCACTTCCGAGTGGTACTTTTCTACCAGCATCTTGGCCAAACCTAAAAGATGTTTTGTTTTGTTGTTGGGATAGGAAACCGATCTAATGTAGGGAAACAGAGTGTCAAAGTCAGCGCGCGCCAACGACTCTGGCGTGGGGAAATTATGAAATAATTTTTTTGTAACTATATTCACCCGCTTGTCGGTACACTGTGCACTTAGCACCACTGCCACCAACAATTCAAACGGATTGGAATATTCCAATTCCGTTTCGGCATTGGGTTGGTGATGGGAAAAATAGTCGATTAATGCCTTATAGCGTTCTTTTCGGGTCATAAAAAAGGCCAACTTTTTAAAGTTGGCCTACAAAAGTATGCAAATGAATTAATATTTATAGGCTACCCCTTTTTTTACAGCTTGAGTACCACCAAACTGCTTGCCTTGCGCACCGGTATAATTGGTTTCTTTGTCAGCGGTCATGTATATAAACTGACAACCCATTTCTGCAGCGGCTTTTTTTAATTTCATCGAAGCTTTTTTGTCACCCGTGGCTGCAGTGTGGTAATTTATGAAACTAGTCTTGCCCCTTATCTCATCCACTTTTTTTAACCCAGAGATTTGACTTTTATCTTCAAGTATGACGACGTTATCCCAATCTGCTTCTGAATTGACAATAATTTTGTCGGTAATCTGTTCTTTTCTTTTGCTTTTACCGTATTCTATTTGCCCAACTGCATACTTACTTATGGTTTGTTCTGCATCTTCGTTCAAATATTTGAATACAACGGTGTATTCTGCAACCCTAACAACATTACCCTCCACAACTTCGCCATTGTGTTTGAAAATTCTGTCAGACTGAGCATTTGCAATAAAAATGACACATGATAACAAAAACGACAACTTGATTTTCATAATAATAAAATTTAAATAAACTGGTAATTTAAAATAATGCGGCAAGTATAATGAATAAAATCAATTTACCTGATATAACCTAAAACATCTTACATGCCTCGTTTACGTAAGTGAACAATTCGGCATAATGCTCTCCTTGTTTTTGGCCTCGTTTTTTTCCCAACCTCACAATTATCAGCTGTTTTTCAGGCACCACAACAATGTATTGTCCCAATATGCCACGTAGGTAGAAAATAGAAAAATCGTGGTAACGTGGAATGAGCCAAAACTGAAAGCCATAAAAATCGACTTTTGCGTTGTTTTCATTGGGATTAAGCAAAGGTGCAGGCACCAAAGATTGTTTCACATAGGCACTGTCTATCAAAGATTGGCCACCCCACATGCCTTTTTGCAAGTATAGTTTTCCTATACGGGCAAAATCGCGCGCATTGGAATTTAGGCAACAATAGGCCTTTTCCATTCCGTTCGGTTGGTCC
>DMUD01000155.1 GCA_003476475.1 Cytophagales bacterium
AAATTACAATCCCAACACCTTTATTTTTTTAAATGGCAGCATCTCATTCAAGCTATTCAAAATAATTTCACGAAAACAATCCGCTAATTTTCATGCTTCCCAACAAAAACCCGCATTGTGGGTTTAAGATGTATGAAAAACATGTTCATAATAGGCGGCTCATCTGGAATTGGAAAAGCCCTTACCAACCAACTCGCTTCTACTGAAAAAGTATTTAGCACTTTCTTCAAAAATGCACCCTCATCAAGCCATGAAAACATTCGTTTTCAACAACTTAATGTACTAGAAGAATCAAATGATTATTCTTTTTTGCCCGAAACTTTGCACGGACTTGTATATTGTCCTGGAGCCATTAATCTGAAGCCTTTTTTACGAACCAAGCCTCAAGATTTCATCGAAGATTACAAACTTCAAGTAATTGGAGCGGTAAATTGTATTCAGGCTTGCCTGCCCAACTTGAAAAAAAGCGAAAATGCCAGTATTGTGCTTTTTAGTACTGTGGCCGTACAAATGGGTTTTAATTTTCACAGCATTGTAAGCGCCAGCAAAGGGGCTATCGAAGGTTTGACCAAAGCATTGGCTGCCGAATTAGCCCCTAACATTCGCGTTAATTGCATTGCTCCATCCATTACCCTCACGCCTTTGGCCGCCAATTTGCTGAACAGTCCAGAAAAAATAGAGGCAAATGCCCAACGGCATCCTCTGAAAAAAATTGGCACTGCCGAAGACATTGCCCAAATGGCCGCTTTTTTGTTGAGCGAAGAAAGTAAATGGATGACAGGACAAATTTTGCACCTAGATGGTGGGATGAGTTCTATAAAAATGTAAAAATACTTTCAATATCGCATTTATTATCAACACGATACAATGTTTAAAATTTGAACAGCTAATTCAATTTTGTGCAAAAACCTTGGAACATTCCCAATATTCCAGTGTATAGTTTGGCTACCTACGCTGACGGTCGTGCAAACATGAACATCTGTACCTATGTCATACCCATCAGCATGAAACCAAAGCTGTATGCTGTTGCGGTATATTACAATACCAAAACATTCCAAAACCTGCTTAGTTCCGAATTTGCAGTCTTGCAACTTTTACACAGCGCGCACGATAAATTGGTAAAAAAACTAGGGCAAAATTCTGGACTACAGTATGATAAGGAAAAATATCTAAGCAAGAAAAATCTTTTGACAAAGTGGGAAGGCTACACTGCTTTGCAAAACACGAGCGCTTACATTTTGCTGAAAAAATGCTGGAATAAGCCAAGCGGAGACCACGAACTGTTTGTTTTTGAAGCTATTAAGCACAAAAGTTTTCACAATGACTACTTGAGCATTCAACAATTGAGAGATAAAAAGATTATAAGAGGGTGATTAAAAAAGAACATTTAGACCCAACTGAAAAAAACAGAATTATTGAAATGGCTTGGGAAGACAAAACACCTTTCGAAGCCATCAAATTTCAATTTGGATTGAAAGAGCAAGAAGTTATAGCCTTAATGAGGTTAGAACTGAAAAGAAGTAGTTTCAACCTATGGAGAAAGCGTGTAAACAGCGGGGTAAGCAGCAAACACTTGAAAAAGAGAACTGAAGACATGACAAAATTCAAAAGTGCTTCGCAAAAGGCAATAAGCATGAATAAAATAGCAAAACGCTAATGTTCCCAACCCAATACCACGAAATACTAAAGCGTATCGACGAAATAGACCCCATCGATTACGGCAAAACGCGCAATTATATAGGTGGTGCGGTGAGTCGTCTGTCGCCCTACATATCCAGAGGCGTCATCAGCACCAAACAAGTTGCCAAGCATGTTTTGAAAAAAGGTTATCAATTCGAGGAAATTGAAAGTTTTTTAAGGGAATTGGCTTGGAGAGATTATTTTCAACAAGTATGGTTGGCAAAAGGGGATGCACTGCATACAGACTTAAAACAAACTCAAGCAAACGCAATACACAACAAAATACCTTCAAGTATTTTACTTGGCCAAACAGGGATTACGGCCATAGATAAAGGCATCGCACAACTGTACGAAACGGGCTACATGCACAATCACATGAGGATGTACGTGGCCAGCATTGCGTGCAACATCGCCAAAAGTCACTGGCTGGTACCAGCAAAATGGATGTATTACTACCTGCTAGACGCCGATTGGGCAAGCAACGCCCTTAGTTGGCAATGGGTAGCGGGAAGTTTCAGCAGCAAAAAGTACTATGCCAACCAAGAAAACATAAACAAATATTGTGATACGGGAGACCAAAACACTTTTTTGGACACTTCTTACGAAAACCTTGTGGAACTACACATTCCGAAGGAGCTAAGTCAAACCGCTAATCCCGAACTAAAAACGACACTTCCCAAAAGCCCCAAATTGAGCATAAACAAAGAACTGCCCACTTACATCTACACCTTCTACAATCTGGACCCTGAGTGGGATAAAGAAATAGCAGCCAATAGAATAGTATTATTGGAACCCAGTTTTTTTGAAAAGTACCCCGTTTCGGAAAAAACAATCGAATTTGTCCTGAATCTATCAAGAAATATTCCTGAAATACAGGTGGCAATAGGCGAGTTTGAAGCTGTTTTCTGCGACATAGCTGAAAATAAATTGCACTTCAAGGAACACCCTTGCTTCACTCATTTCAAAGGACAGCAACACCCTCGTGATTGGATGTTTGAAAAAGTACAAGGCTATTTCCCTTCATTTTTTCAATACTGGAAAAAAGCTGAACGCCACCTTGTGGACTTGACCAATGACTAAAATCCCGATAAATATCGTGTGGCTAAAAAGGGACATTCGGTCGCAAGACCATTTGCCATTGAAAATGGCGGAAGAATCGGGCTTGCCATACCTTATCGTGTTTATGTTTGAACCCACTATCTTATCGCATCCCGATACC
>DMUD01000285.1 GCA_003476475.1 Cytophagales bacterium
TACCCTTTGTTGGATATTCACATGCGCTCGCACCACGGCAAACATTATTTTCAGATAGCGTTGTATTTCCTTGCCTACAACAACAGGATTTTGTTTAAAGCGGCTAAGAACATCAAAGATACGTTTGTGCTGCCAGTGTACTATAACACGATACACATGAGGTATCTGTTGCTATTGCACTTTATAGCGGAAGAAAAGAAATTTGTAAAAACAGCCACTTTGAGAGATATAGAGTTTGGCGATTACCCAGCTTTTAGCAAAAGAAGCAACAAAAGGATATATTACATGAACGAACTCGTTACGCACGGATTTGTGGAAGCCATAGAAAAAAAGGTTACGCACTATAAATTGACCGACAAAGGAAGGCTTGCCATTGATATTGTGGTAGATAGCATAAATCTAGTTATAAGGACACACCCCAATATTAAAAGTAGAGGAATAGATACTGAAAAACACCCTTTGAAAGTAGTGTTGTAAATACGATAAAAGCACTTATATTTGTGCTAGGGTAATTTTCAAGATAATTCATAGTTTTAGTATAATCAGTTACAGAACCTCGGCAGTGTCGGGGTTTTGTTTTTTTTTGGTATATTTGTTTATGAAAAAAGACAATATCTACGCAATTACCGAAGACGGTTTCTTTTGTTTATACATAGACGGGGGTTTGCATTGCTCTTTTGCCCTATCTTCCTACGTGGCGTTTCAATCTTATATCAATACCAAATGGTATTTTAAAAATTGGTACGTGGTGGAAATGCACTTGGAAAAAAACGTGGTGCTGTTAATGGAATATTCAGACAGGAAAACGTGGGAAAACATTTTGGAGGTGTTGCACGTACTTGCTATGGCAAAGTAATTATTTTTTGATGCTCTTGCTTGCTATGCCGTTTATCCCTTCAATAAGGTCTGTGGCAAGTTTGTTGTATTCTACCACCATATCGTCATGTAACGTGGCATACAGCTTCTCCATTTCCTTTTCTAGTTCTTTGCGGAACTGGTTTGCCGTAAACCTAAGTTTGTGCTTGAACAAGGGGTTGGCATCAGCCAAAGCATCCAATTCCTCTTGCAAACATATTACCAACGCCCTAGATTTGATGATGCCTATATAGCGTTCCTCTAAACTTTTAATCTCTTTCTGCATATAATTTAATCCCTAAAAATTTACAAACGTCCAATAAGGAAGAAAGATGCACCTCGCCCTTTTTCCCAAAAATCCTATCTACGGTGGTGCTTGCTACTTTGCACTCCACTTTGACCCTATACTTGGTCTTGTCGTTGTTGTAACACTCCCGTTCTATTAAAGCCCTTAACTCTTCGTATGTGCTTATTTCTAATTTCATGGCTCAAATATAGTATTTAATTTGGTACTACCATAAATGGTAGCCATATTTGCACGCAAAACAACAAGTATATGGAAGAAGAAAAAAGCATAAAAGACGATTTGTACGAAAAACTAATGTCGGAGTTTAACAAATATGAAATCGACCTAAAAAATTTAAAGAAAGTGCCTGAAAAAGATATTTTACCAAGCCTTAGCGTAATGTGGGGTTGCAAACAAATAATCAAAAACGTATTTCAGAAATATTAGAATAGTTATAATAAAACTAAAAATAGTACAATAAAATGCTTAAATCTATTATAGAATTTCAAAAAGCTGGTGGGCATACCGTAGCTTACACTACCGAAAACCATACCCCTTCAATAGAAGACAGAAAATTAAGATTAAAATTGATATTTGAGGAACTAACCGAACTTGCGGAAGCATACGGTTTGGAGAAGACTTTTCAGGAATTAGTGCAAAAAGAATTAAGCATAGAAGAATGTAAGGACACAAAAGAATTTGACAAAATAGAGGCTTTAGATGCGTTGTGTGATTTGTCGGTAGTGGTAAACGGTGGGTACTGTGTATCTGGGTTTACAGATATAGCGGAAGAGGCTTATGAAGAAACCATGAGGTCTAACATGTCCAAATTTTGCTATTCGTTGGATGAGGCTTTGGTTACCGTAGCCAATAAAGAAGATTGGACGTATAAACAAGTTGTGGTAGACGACAAAATAATTTATGCTATTTTGAGAAAAGAAGATGGTAAAATAATGAAAAGCCCTGCTTTTTATAAGCCTGATTACAGTAAATTTTTTGATAAAAAGTAAAAGATTTGGCAATAAAGGCTAACGAATGTATTGGCGAAGGCAGGGCATCAAGGCACAAAAGTTCAAATTAATAAGTAAAAGTAAAATATATGCAAAAAGTTGAAACAATAACGTCAAGCCCAAATAGCACCAATGCAGTGTTAAATGAAGGCTCATTTTCAGTACACTCTTATTCATTGATAGATATGGATGATTCTGACAAATGGGTTCATTGGTCAAAAGGTTTGAAAATGGTAATTGAGAAAAATGGAGTTACAATAAAGTTAGAAGAAGATGAAATACAGCAACTTGTCAAATGCCTCCCAAGAACTTTTGGAGGGTCGTATTGAGCTTTCATTTAACGTTTTGCGGCTTGGTGTCTGTTATTTTGCCTTGCAGATATTTCAAACTTTAGATAAAATTTATAGGCAAAATAATAGCACCAAACCGCTGTTATAGGCTGGTGCGGTTTAATTAGTAAAAACTTAAATAGAACGATAAAATGAAAATAGAAACTCGAATAAAAACAGGAAAATTAAAAGGTTGGACAATTCGTAAATCAAAGCACGGTTGGTATGACCTATATTCTGATGGTGGAATAAGCCAAACACAAGGCAAACACACGCTTGAAGAAATTAAAGAAATTGTCAAATCGAAGCAGTCAAGTTAGCCTTGCTTATAACGTTCCGCAGGTATATTTAGTTGCGGACTACGAAGTACAAAACTTTAAATCAAGCTAAAATGACAATAGAAGAACAGAACTCAAATGAGGCACAAAACCCGCAATTGAATATACCTGATGTTATACGCAGTTATTCTGATAAAGGAATTTTTATTGAAGTTCTTGCAGATGGGTATAAATTGGAAGGTATAGGTATTTGCTGGAGAGGTTATGTTTATTGGAATGAGAATGGTGAGTGGAAAGATGAAGATTGTGGGTGTTTCCCTGAATGGATTGATGCTTTTGATTCTTCAATAAAATTCATTCACGATTGGATTCTTTATAATTGCGTATAACTTTTTCGGGCTTGGCGAAGGTGGGCTTGTAGGATGCTCAAAGTTTGCAGAATGTTTCTGCCCACTTTTGCCAAACCCGTGTTAGCAGCAGTAGCGGATTATTAAGATAAATTTCATTAACAACAAATAAATAAAAAAAATGACAAACACGCAATCACACGCAAAAAGAGAATTAGAAATTCTTTTTAAAACAACACCTGATGCAATTATCAGAGAGTTTGAAACTGAAATACTTGCATTATGTGAGAAATTCGGACAATCAGGACAAAGCGGAGGTTCTGCACCATTTACAGCAGGTGCATTATCTCACGCAATTAAGAAACTTTGTTTGCAACAAACTATTGCACCGCTTACTGGTGAAGAAAGTGAATGGGGGACAGTTGCAGATGGTTTTAATCAAAACAATAGAGAAGGTGCTGTATTTAAAAATGGTGATGGTAGAGCATATTATTTGGATGCTATTGTTTGGAAAGGCGATACTTGGAACAGCGACAAAACAAGTAATGATTGGGACACTTTTACAGGGACAATACAAGGTATAAGTAGCAGACAATTTATTAAATCATTTCCTTTTAAACCTAAGACTTTTTATATTGATGTTACTCGTGAAAAATTTGATGCGAATAAACACAATAAGTCTGATGCTGTAACAACTGGACTTGATGGCGATGTAGTTTATTCTATTAAGGATATGAAACAAATTGATGAAGTGTTTGAATATTATGATAGATTTAAGCAAACATTGTCAAAGTAACGGAATGGTAGCTATTGCTGCTAACAGTTGTATTGGCGAAGGTGATAAACATTCCAATAAGTTTAATTCACTTTCGCCAATACTTTGTTAGCAATTACCCTTTTTTAAAATTCTTGGCATAATACTCCACGCCTTTTGATACTTTTTTGTCTATAATTTCGGCATAATGCGTATTGTTGCCAAATATCTCTTTTCTTAACCTTTCTATGCTTGATATAAGGTCTTGGCTTGGCTGTGTTATTTTTACTTTGGTTTCCATAGCTTTCAACGCCTTATCCTCGTCAATATAAAAAGGGACTTTTGACCGCAACCTGCTACAATATTCCGAAAATAGCGACTGATAGGTAATGTATAATTCAAACTTGTAATTGTTCTGTATGCGTGATAAAAAACACGAAATCATGCTGTCTATCTGCGACTGCATACGTTGGTTTTGCTCCGCTTCCAACTTGGCAAGTTCATCGTCATCTACCGATTTTATGCTAGTGCCTACCAAAAATAGAATTTGAAATGCTCTTTCATCTTTTATTTGGACTATTTCTCCTATTTTCTGCAACCTGTCGTTTATAGTTTCATACATTCTTACAAATGGGGATTCCATGTGGTAAGCATATTGTATAAAATCTATAATATTTCCTTTTTCTCCATGCTCAAAAGAGGCAAATTCATCGTATGCCATAAGCAATTCAGAAGATACCATAAACGATTTATTGTGGGCAAGCGACATTTCCATAAGGTTATTTGTTTTTAATGGCAAAATTGGCAATTTTGTACTTTATAAACAATTTATAAAAATTGTACAAAGAAACAAGCAACCCATACGTTTTTAAATATCTTCAAACCGCCATACGTGGCAACGGCATACCTTATGTTTATTTGCCCAAAGTACCACCGCATGAAGAAATATTGGATTTTGGTGGCAAATGGCAAAGACAACCGCTTCCTCCCGAATGGGACGACTGGAAAGACGTGGAATTGTACGAAAATGCCAAAATAAAAAAGCATAACGACATACAAAAAAAGCGCATTGAAGAAGGGTTGGAATACCAAAAAATGCTACCTCCTTACATACACCCCAAAATAGAGGAGTTTGTGGACAGGGAGTGGGACAGGCGTATAAACGGTGTGTGGTTTTACTTGAAAATAAACGGGAAAAAAACACCTGTTTACATTACTGGTTTGTATTATTTTATCCTTCAATGGTGGAATCCTAGTTTTGAAGTGCATTACAGGGACACCGATAGGGAAATAGGTTATTGGATAGAATATTGGGAGCAAGACCCCGAAGCGATGGGGGGCATACTTGGTACTATGCGACAGTACGGAAAGTCGGTATGGCTTGGTGCATGGGCTTTGGAACGCACTTCACGCACGTTTGGCGGTCACTTGGGTATGCAAGGCGAAACAGAAAAGTCGATAAGCGAATTTTACCGTGACCACGTGTTGTATGGCTTTGACAGGCTTGTGGATTTCTTTACCCCAAAGTACGATAAAGACGGAAAGCAAAAAGGCGGTATAGATTTTGTCGCTACCAAAAAACGAAACCATAGGTTATCGAAAGACGAATTGTCGGATGCCCTAAACGCAAGGATTGACTATGGCGGTGCTAACATAAACTTTTACAACGGGCGTACCCTTACAGGTTATGTAGGGGAAGAAAGCGGTAAAGTAGTGGAAGTGGACGTGTACGAAAGGCACAAGAAAGTAAAACCAGCATTAAGGAGAAGAAACGGAAAGGCGTTCCATGCTTCTACATCTGATGAAATATCTGAAAAGGCAAAATCGTTTTATACGATGGTAATGGAATCGGATTATAGCGACAAAAAAGCCAACGGAGAAACAAAATCGGGGCTTTATTTTGCGTTTTTGCCTTCGCACCATGCTTATTCCTACGACCAATACGGTATGCCACGTAGCGAGGAAAATTTGCGTGCGTTGCAATTAGACAGGGAAGCGTATTCTGATAACCCAAAAGATTATACCATACATTGCAGGCAATATCCTATCACTATACACGAATATTTTTATGTAGATGCCAACAAATGCCAATTTAACGTAAGGGTATTGCAGGAAACGCTTGTAAGAATTAGGGAAAACCCGAACCTTGTGGCAAAAGTGGATTTTATTTGGCAAGACAAAGAGGACGGTAAAGTAATGTACGTGCATGACACAAAAGGAAGGTTTAGCGTGCCTTGGTTGCCAAAAGATTTGGACAGAGAAGCCAACCTTGTGCATGACCACGGCAAAGATGCAGGGGAATATAGGTTTGAGCCATTAAACGATGTCAAATTTTGCATAGGCGTTGACCCGATAGATTACGGTGGCAGTGGTTCGGGTGGAAGGTTGTCAAAACCTGTGGCTATTGTAAAAAGAAAGTACGATAAAATGGTAGATGGCGAAATAAACGCTAATATCAAACAGGAAAGAATGATTGAAAAGTATAATTATAGGACTGGAATACCTATTTGCACCTATGATTATAGACCTTTAGACCCTATGATATTTTATGAACACATTATCAAGATATGTAGGTTTTATGGGTGTAAAGTACATATAGAAGCCACTAGGGGGCAAGCTATGATACAACATTTCAAAAGGCGTGGTTATGGGCTTTTTGTAATGAACAGACCACCTATTACAAGAACATCGACTAGATATAGCCAAAACACGGAAGGTACGCCAGCCTCGCAAGGTCTTACGCAGACTTACACCGCTATGATAGCCCATGACGTGCAATATTTTGGGCATTGTTATTTCAGCGAACCATTGGTAGAAGACTTGCTTAAATTTGACCCTAAAAACACGCTAGAACACGACTTTGCGGTTTCTTGGGGTTATACCATGCTTGCGGAAATGGACGAAGGAGAAAGCGAGGAAAGCGTTGAAATAGACTTGTCGTTTTTGGCAAGGCAACAATTTCCAAAATATGAAACATATTGAAATGCTAATTTTGTAAAAAACATATTATGTTAGGAATATCGGAAGGCAAAATATTGTCGCAAGAAGAAAAATCAAGACCCGATTACGGTCTTAGAGCCGTGCAACAAATGTACGGTACGTTTACCAACAGTGCGATAGGCATAGGGTACAACAGTATCGACTATATTAAAAATATGGACTTGGCGTTGGGAAGACCCTCGCAATTTATAGACAACGTGGCTAGGTTTTTGGGGTACAGGCAAAACGATATGTTAAGCAACCAAGGCATAAACTCAATAGACCCACAAATTGTAAACCTTGCTCCAAAATTTATCAACCACGTACATGGCAAATTAATGAATTTCCAATATGAAGTAGGCGTGGACGTAATAGATGCCACTTCTATTGACGAAAAAAAACAATTGAAAGCGGAATTGGAAGCCTATGTGAAATTGAAAGATTTTTTTAGTGGAGTAGGTGTCCAATTTGAGCAAATAAAAAAAGAATCGGGGATAGAAGAATTGCCCGATACTATGGAGGACGTTCAACTTATTATGACCAATACCTACAAGCATTACGAAGCGATGCGTGCAGAGTTGGAGTTGAAGAAAATTCACAACATGAACGATTGGGAATCAATTAAATCAAAATTCATTTGGGAACTTTTGGTGCAAGGACAGGCAGGCGTAAGGACTTATCTTGACGAAAAAGGAAACATAAGGGAAGAGTGGTTTCCGATGAACAGGTTTTTGTGTTCATATAGCGAAAGTGAGGATTTTGACAAATTGAGCCATGCAGGGTTTATAGACTACATTACAGTTGACCAATTTTTTGGTGAAGCAAGGGACACGCTGACAGAGGAGGAGATGTTTGACCTTATCAAAACCTATGCCACCACCAATTTTGCAATGAACAGCGAAACGCCTTCTTTTATTTTGCCACAGCAAGGTACTGGCAACGTGAAATACATGCGTATAATGCGTTTCCAATTTATAGAAGAAGATGTAGAAAACTATGTGCAGTTTAAAGACAAAGACGGCAACGTAGTTATTTCCAAAAAGAAAGCAGGGTTTAAAATAGCACCCGAAGAAAGGATAAAGTACGAAACAGGCGAAAAAGTACACATTCAGGCATCCACAAAAACAAAATATGGAGGTACTTGGATTGTAGGTACAAACAAGGTATATGATTATGGCATAATACAACAAGGGGACGATGTAAGGGTAGATTACCATGTTTTTGCCCCTAACATGCGCAACGGTAGGGTTACTTCTTTGGTTGCCCAAATAAGAGAGCCACTTGAAATGATTAGTGTGGCTTGGACAAGGTTTAAGGATATAATGGGTAAAGGCTACAATGGAAAACTTGAATTGAACCTTGACCTTCTTGCCGATTTGTCGCTTGGGAAAGGTGGCACAGCACCCAATTGGAAACATGCCTTAGACTTGTTTACCATAAACGATATTGTACTTGCCAAAGGAAAAAGAAACATACACGACCAAAACGTAGGTAGTGCCGTAAGCATATTGAACCAAGGTTTAGGGGCGCAGGATTTTGTAAATGCCATAGAACTTGGTATTTCCATGATACAAAATATTTGTGGCGTAAACCCATTGACGGTAGGAGATTCCCCCAAAGCAGGTACATTGAACGGTGTTTTTGAAATGTCAAACGATGCTACCACTACCAATTTGAAA
>DMUD01000274.1 GCA_003476475.1 Cytophagales bacterium
CCCAAAAGGATAAAATATCCAAATCGAATTCGGAACTAGGGCCCCTAACCACTGGCTTGGGCGAGTTTTACCAATATTATTTGAAAATAAAACCTGGTTACGAAGGCAAATACTCGCTAAACGAATTGCGCACGCTGCAAGATTGGGTAGTAAAACGTAGGTTGTATGGCATAAAAGGAGTAGTAGAAATAAGTAGCTACGGCGGGCATTTGAAACAATTTGAAGTGGCGTTAAATCCAGAAAAACTGATGGCAATGAACCTTTCCATCTCGGAAGTATTTGCCGCCTTGCAACGCCAACACGAAAATACAGGTGCCGCTTACATCGAAAAAAACAGGCAAGCCTATTTTATTCGGGGCGAAGGCATGGCTAGCTCTATACAGGAATTGGAAAAACTGATGGTAACCTACCGCGATGGACTACCCGTTTTTTTGCGCGATGTTGCCAAGGTGAAAATAGGCCATGCCGTACGTTTCGGAGCGTTAACTGCCAACGGCAATGGCGAAGTAGTGGGCGGTGTGGTATTGCTTACGAAAGGGGAAAATGCGTACCAAGTAGTGAAAGATGTAAAAAAACGAGTCCAAGAAATCGAAAAAACATTGCCTGAAGGCATAAGCATCGAGCCCTTTATAGACCGTTCGCGCCTGATAGACAAAACCATCCATACTGTATCTAAAAACCTGATTGAAGGTGGCTTGATTGTGATATTTGTGCTTGTATTGGTACTTGGCAATCTTCGTGCGGGCCTTATTGTGGCCTCTGTCATACCGCTATCTATGTTGTTTGCAATCGTAATGATGCGGCTTTTTGGTGTTTCAGCCAACTTGATGAGCTTGGGCGCTATCGATTTTGGGTTGGTGGTGGACGGTGCCGTGATAATAGTCGAAGCAACACTACACCACCTGCATGCAAGGCATGCTGGTCGCAGATTGACCGAAAACGAAATGAACGAAGAAGTGTACGACTCTGCTTCCAAAATTAGAGCATCGGCTTCTTTTGGCGAGTTTATTATCCTGATTGTGTATATCCCCATTTTAGCGCTTTCCGGGGTAGAAGGGAAAATGTTTGGCCCTATGGCGCAAACGGTGATGTTTGCTATTGTAGGGGCGCTTATTCTTTCACTGAGTTGGGTGCCGATGGCCTCGGCATTTTTATTGGGCAAAAAGATAAAGGTGGGCGAAAGCTATTCCGACCGTTTCTTCGAAAAACTAAAAAACAGTTATGTGCAGCTACTCCTTCTGTTTCTTCCCCACAAAAAAACCATTATTGGCATTTCAGTAGCGCTTTTACTTCTCTCCTCGTGGTTATTCACACAGTTGGGCGGCGAGTTTATGCCCGAACTTGACGAGGGAGATTTTGCAATTGAAACACGCATTACACCTGGCAGTTCGCTTACTGAAATGATTGAAAGCACCACCAAAGCCGAACAGATTTTGAAGCAATTTCCAGAAGTGAGCAAAGTGGTATCGCGCATAGGCGCACCCGAAATTCCAACCGACCCCATGCCCATGGAAGCCGGCGATGTGATTGTATCGCTAAAAGATAAAAGCGAATGGACAACGGCCTCTTCTACTCCCGAACTCATCGAAAAAATGGAACAAGCCTTGGCCGTGCTTCCAGGTGTGGCGTTCGATTTTATGTTTCCCATTCAAATGCGTTTCAACGAATTGCTGAGTGGAGTAAAAGCCGATGTAGCTGTAAAAATTTATGGCGACGACCTGTCGGTTCTTCAAAAAAAGGCAGAAGAAACATCTAATATTCTTCATAAAATTAAAGGGGTGCGCGACTTGAAAATTGAGCAAACAAAAGGCTTACCTCAAATTCTGGTCAAATACAAAAGAGATAACATTGCCCGATATGGTGTAAACATCAGCGAACTGAACATGACCTTGCGTACCGCCTTTGCAGGAGAAAAAATTGGTGTAATGTACGAGAGCGACCGCTGGTTTGACCTTACACTGCGCTTGGATAGTTCCTATCGCCAAAACATCGAACAAATAAAACACCTTTTCATTTTGCTTCCCAACGGCTGTAAAGTACCCTTTGAAGAGGTGGCAGACATCCAATACACTGAAGCCCCCATGCAAATTTCGCGCGAAACTGGGAAAAGACGCATCTTTCTGAGTTTCAACGTACGAGGCAGGGACATGGAGAGCGTAGTGAAAGAAGCGCAACAAAAACTAGAGGAAAAAGTGGGTCTGCCTGCTGGATATTTCTTTGACTATGGCGGTCAGTTCCAAAACCTCTCCGATGCAAAATCAAGGCTAGGCATTATTGTACCCATCACCTTGGGCCTCATTTTGCTGTTGCTTTATATCATATTCCATTCGGCAAAAGAGGCATTGTTGATTTTTACTGCTGTGCCATTTTCAGCCATTGGCGGCATTTTGGCACTTTGGCTTCGCGACATGCCTTTCAGCATTTCGGCAGGGGTTGGCTTTATTGCCTTGTTTGGCGTAGCCGTATTGAATGGAATTGTACTTATAAGCTCGCTAAACCGCTTGGAAAAAGAAGGTGTTTGGCAATTGCGCGAACGGGTCATGCAGGGCACAGGCAATAGGTTCCGATCGGTGCTTATTACCGCTTTGGTGGCTTCCTTAGGCTTTTTGCCCATGGCCATCTCTACTTCAGCGGGCGCCGAAGTACAAAAACCTTTGGCCACGGTGGTCATCGGCGGACTCATTTCCTCCACACTTTTAACCTTGTTTGTCATTCCCATTCTATATGAGTGGATAAATACCAAAAAAAATGAAGAACCATTGGCTTGAAAATCTTGTCTTTACCTCTTTGTTTGCTGTGCTAGTGTCTTGCACCAACCAAAATGATACTTCAGAAAACACGCAAAAAATTCTCGAAGAAATCGTTTCGATTACTCCCGAACAGGAAAAAAATGCCGGAATTGTATTGGACAGCTTACGTAGCATTGCAATAGACGAGGAATTGCTTGCAAATGGCGTAGTAGAAGTGCCTCCCCAGCACCTAGCCTCAGTAAGTGTCCCTATGGCGGGATATGTAAAAAAAAGCGAGGTACTAACAGGACAACATGTGCACAAAGGCGATGTATTGGCAACACTTCACCATCCAAACTACATCGACTTGCAACAAGAACTGGCAAAGGAAAGCAGTAAACTGACGTTTGCGGAAGAGGAATACAGCCGCCAAAAAGAAATGCTTTCGGGATTTGTCACTGCCAAACGAGAATTTCAACTAGCCGAAAGCAATTACAAAACCCAGAAAGCTACAGTGAAAGCGCTGGAGGAAAAAGTAAAATTGCTTGGTATTTCTCCCGAAAAGACCAAACGAGGGGAAATCTATTCACATATTCAACTCCGCTCTCCTATCGACGGGTATGTCAAATCTTCTGCAGCTTCTATAGGCAAGTTTGCCACGCCCGAAATGGTATTGTTTGAAATAATCGACATCAGCCACATGCACATAGAATTGAAAGTATTTGAAAAAGACATTGCCAAAGTGGAGAAAGGGCAAAAAGTAGTTTTTTATCAACCCAACTCAGAAACTAGAAAAATGGAAGGTGAAATATGGCTGGTTGGAAAGAACCTAGACCCCACCAATCGAACTGTGGGGGTGCATGTGCATTTTGACGAAGAAAATGCTGGAAAGCTTTTGCCAGGAATGTATGTTTCGGCACGAATCGAGGCGAACCGACGAAAAGTTTTGGCCATACCCGAAAAAGCGGTTGTCGGAAACGGGAAATCTTATTTTGTTTTTTGTTTGAAAAACGAATCGAAAGGCACGAAATATTTCGAAAACGTACCAGTTGAACTAGGGAACAGAGTGAATAATTGGGTAGAAATAAAGAATGCATCTACCTTAATTGGCAAACAAATTGTGTCAGAAGGAGCCTACTACTTGAATGCCGAAATGATAAAGCCGAAAGAGTGATTATGGCAAACGCAATTTTGTAAAAAGAAAATGACTAGCAGCTTTGGCACTTTTTTCGTCAAGATGTACACCATCTGTAAATGAGTATTTTTCACAATGATTGTAAGAGATATATTTATACCGCTTTGGATTGAATTTTTTGTTACACAAAACCCTATTGTACGATATTCCAGCCGAGTTTCTGTTTTCACATTTTGTTGGTAATTCGTAAAAAACCAGCACCACCGATTTTTTCTCCAATTCAGTTAAAATATTACTAATCTCTAAGAATCGCTGTTTGATTTGAATGGTATCTATCTCTTTTGTCTGCAATCCTAGAAGCACAGCTTTCTCAAAACTTGTTTCATTTTTTTTGGAAGAGTCATCTGTAAAAAATTGTCCGATTTTGTATGCTAAAATAAAATAATAAGGCTTTATGTGGGCATACAATGGCACAAAAACATTGGTTATGAAATTGGATAATATCCCTAAAGGAACATATTTCTCTTGTAAAAAAGAATTCTCTTTCAATTCAACAAGAAACTTATTGGGAGCTATTTTTTTAACAAATTCTTCAGACTCAGGCCTAGTAGCTAATAGATTTGTTTCAACCAAAAGGGTATCGGGCAATTGTTTTTTTTGTTTTAAAATTTTCAACCCGTCAATTACACTCAAACCCGACAAACCATAGCAATAAAATCCATTTGGCAAATCGCACAATCGGGCAGTTATAGACGTGCCAACTAGACAGTTATAATGCTTTGGCGAATAATCGTAAAGGAAACTTTGCGTTTTAATCAGATTAAAAGACCACTGACCTTGGTCGCCCGAAATATATGAATTTTTTTTCAAATAATTGACCAAAATGGAATACCCAATGAGAAGAAAAATACAGAATATGGCAGATTTAACCTTCATTTAAAACTGAAAATAAATAAAATCGGCAGTGGTACCCGAATTTAGTATTAGCAAGAATAGCATCATTCCATAAAACACATACTTGTATTTTTGCGTGATAGAATCTAGCCCTTTCTCCCTCAAATACCCATTGAAATGATAAGCCATAACAGGAAAAGAATAGACTAAAATGATAATATTTTTTTTGACATCTGAATTTTTCCCAAGATTGTGCAACATGGCTTGCAAGTAAAGTATCACGTGGGAAAATTCGGGGAGTTTGAACAAAAGCCAAGCAAATGTGACGAAAATAAAAACCATGAGCGCTCTTAAG